>CAZNQJ010000012.1:0-12414 GCA_964575205.1 uncultured Campylobacterales bacterium
CAATTCAAAAAGCTCGTTCTGTTCAGTGAGTTCTATCATTTCAGGTCAGCCTCGTTAAATGGAAGATACAGATTGTATCTCTGCTCAATAGCTCTTATTTTTCCATCATCAGACTTTAAAGGGAAAATCACATATTTTTTGTGGCGGTCAGGTATAAATAACTTACTATATTTTTTCGGGATAGTTCTGACTTTCATGTATAATTTTGCAAGGTTGTACAAAGCCAGTGTTTCAAGCCATAACTGCTTCTTTTTTGTCGCTATACGATAACTATATTTCAAATAAGAGAAATCTATTTTATTGCAAAAGGTGCTTTGAAAGTTTTAGATTGTGGAGGTTGATTTTGAGAGGGATGGAGTAGTCTATCTAATGAAAATATGCATTCTCACGTAAAACGTGGGAACGAGGAATGCCTGACTTGTAATTAATACAGCTTCGAATAGGCAATGACGTCGCCAACGGAATGGGCCTCTGGGGCATAGAGTGTCATGGCCCAACCTGAAGCGGAGACGATTGCGGCGGTGAGGGCGAAGGGTAAAGCTGTGCGGCGAACAGCAGTTTCCAGCCAGTGACGCGTTTCAAGTTTTCGGATTCTGCGGTAGAGGCTGACGGTTAACACACCGTCGACCATGAGTTCCGCAAAGAGTGCCGGGGCCGAATAGACCATGAATAGCGACGAAAAGACCAGGGCACCGATAAGCACGAGGACGACCAGCGGAATAGCGAACTCCTCGGCTTCAGAGGCCGTGCTGATAGCGTCGCCGACGGAGTTGCCCGTATCGTCAAATCCAGAGAAGTCCTCGGATGGCGCATCAAACGAACTGCTGGCGCCCCCACCGCCAAAGCTGCCGCCATTGCCGCTGTAACCGGTACCGGAGCCGTCCGGATCAGAGGAGTGTAACCCTGAAATATCCGGAATATCGACGTAATCCTCTGCCCGGGTTCTCAGCCAGAGCCACAACAGAGCCAGGAATATGAGGTACGCAACACCGAAGGCAACAAGGTACCTAAGCCACATTTCGACAATGCCGGCGCGAAGAAAGAGGTATGATGCGGCAAAGCCGGACGCGCCGGTGAGGGCGACGAGCAGCAACATCTGGAGCCGAGGAAAACTGTCACGCTCAAGGTCGCCTCGGACTCTTTGAATCTCGCGGCGGCGATTAAACTTTGGAAACGCTTTCATTGATTCTCCTTGGCCGTACTGCCTATTGACGGATCACTCTGATGTCGGACCTCCCGAAGTTCCAAACGACATCCCGAAATGTATCCGGCTTTCTCGGTCATACGGCTGTCTCTTGTTTATACGACGTGGGAACGAGAAAAATCTTTTAATCTGTTATTGTAATATCGAGACCAATGGATGAACGATAGCCTATATTCTTATCTGGAAGGCAAGAGATAGGTGTAACAACATGCCATAAATCAGTATTTTTATCGGGTTGAAAGATTCCTTGGCCTGGCTGCAACGTAACTTCAAATAGTTCAGTCTTGGCATCTCTCTCATATATGACACTTTTTCCACCTTGTATACCGTTTCTTTCAATTACTAAAGCTGAGACGATATAGTCCATTCCATCCTGGTGGATACCTTCGGGTGAATTTGTTCCATTAATGCCCTGAAAACAATAGATCACTGTATGGTGAAGTGCAACATTCAGTGAAGTAGGATGTGAAGATAGCTTTGTTCTCAAATCCTCAGCAACTGCATTCAGCAGCACATGCAAAAAGTTATCTTCTAGTGATTTGGGAAGTTCTTTGAAAATACGTCTTGCCAGTCTATAGTCATGAGCATTTTCAAGACTTACCAAAGCATCATCCTGACCAAAAGGTTTGGCTGGTACACGAGAAATTTCCCATGAATTTTGAGAGTATTTCAAGTCAAACTCTGATACCAGCCGTTTTCTGGTAGGTCTGATTTCTGAAAATTTTTCAAATTGTAGTCGAGATAAGTTGTGTAAAACAGGTTCAAGTTCAGAGTCTGAAATAATTTCATTGTAATAACGTTCCCAAAATTCATCAGGGATCTGATTTAAAATATTATTTGATAAATTATTTTTTAAGAATTCAATTCTATTTTGTCTAAGCAGATAATGATCCCATTCATACTCAGTCTCATAGGCCGGCTTTAACTTTTCAGAAATTTCCTTAACATCTATCCCGTACTCTTCCAGATTAATTAGTTCTATTGGTTTTGCAAGTTGGTAAAGCATTTCTCATCACTCCACATATATAAATATACAAAGTATCATATATTAATATTTAAATCAAGAAAAACTTTTTTCACCTGATTCGTAATAGCCGATCTATTACATATTACAAACATTTATAGTCTGAAACTGTGTGAACATCACTGACTTTTGTAGGCAGCTTATAGCGCTGCTATTATTGACAAAGCTGTTATAAGAGCTATATCGGTAATCTGACAGATTATTGGCCATTTTAGCTTTTAGAGGGTTGTACTCTATATATTTGATAAGCCTCCTCTGTCACGAACCATGATTTAAATCCAAGTGTCGAGTGCGAGGTTTGTTGCAATAAAGAGTGGCAGGTGCCGGAGGGTTTTTTTTATGCATCATCTGACCTCATAGCTTCCATATTATAGTAAACTTTATTCCGGCAGCAGGTTCAATTACATAGCTTTCAAGTTTTGTGCCGTGTTTATCGTAGATTGTGAAATCACGCTTAATACTGTAGAGGAAATCCCCGGTAAGTTTAATGTCTCTGTTGAGATCATAGCTTATGCCGGCATTGCCCATAAAGTCTTGAAATTCATTAAATCCAGAGGGTTCAACTGAACTATTGTCGCTTAAGCGGAAAAGAGAATTGGAATATACAACCCCGAAGCGTATTAAGGTGTCACGATTAAAGTGATATCCGATATGGGTATTTGGAAAACCGAGTATCACCTGAATACCATCTTTGTGTCTGGCTCTGTAACTGTAACTCACAATAGGAAGCACAAGGGTTCTTACAGGGTGATAGCTTCCAAAAGCCCCTATTTGAATAGTATGGTCATCATTGATAGTGTATGAGGCAAAAGTGAATAGTCCAAAGCTAAGAGAGTTTTTTGGGTTATCCTCAAATGTTGAATTAAGAGAGATTAAACTTAAACTAAACCACTTTTCATTGATACGGTACGGTTTTGTCATGCTGAAGTTCAGACCATGCATCTGCTCAACCGGATGGTGTACTCCGTCCCCAAAAGGAAGTTTATCTACATTATCCCAGTCAAAGGCCCAATTTGTATAGCTACAACCAAAAGTGGAGTTGTTAATCTTTATCCGGTTTTTTATCACCTGAACATTTCCCTCACTGCCCTCAATATCTGCTCTGTCCATGTAGGTGCTCTCAAAGCTTATTTTTGGTTGTGAAAGACGCTCCAGCAGAGTCTTTTCAATCTTTCCGTCTGATGCTTTTAAAGCTAAGGGGGCAATAAAGATTAATAAAGAAGCATATAAATATTTTGAGAAAGATACTTGCATTTTGGCTACTCCCAGCTATTACGCTCTATTGTGGCTAAAGCAAAATAGTGATCGTAATCTGCTTTTGAGAAAATCCAAAGTGGGGAAATTTTTTATCTGTTGCAGCTATATATTACATCTCTTCTTTGTGGGGCTTATAAAGCCTCACAAGCATTAGTAAGATCTAATTCTACTATGACAGGATGTACACTGTTTTAAGATCTGTATGTAATCTTCCAGGGCATCATCCATATTTTTCTCTTTTAATGAAGTTAAAATATCATCTGCATACATATCAATCATTTTTGCTCTTTTTTGAGCAAATTTATCTGCATAAGCTTGATCTTTCGGCAAATACTCTTTAGCATCTGAGCTTTTTAAAGATTCTAAACCATTTTTCAGATCCTTTACACCATTTGTCATCATCTTATGGTCGTTATAAAAACCGGCTTTTTGTATCAGTTCCATCGCAGCCAGCATACTTCTCATATCGGATGACAACTTGGCTCTTTGCGTTTGGTCTGCACTCAGCGGCGCAATCAAAAGAAGAGTGGCAAGTGAAGCAAATATAATTTTTTTCATTTTTTCTCCTTTAATATTGAATTATATCTTTTGTGAATTCTGCTAAAGTAACCACTTGAGCACTCCCATTTGCTTTTTTCATCGCTTCTCTTTTTCCGCCATATTGCTCTTTGAGTTCGGGTTTGAATGCTTTGAAAAATTCATGAAACTTATCTGGACCAAGTACGCCTACTGCCCATAGAGTATCATCATCATGATGCTCCAGTACTATACTTGCCAGTGGTTGCGGAGCAGGTCCGCAAAGCACTTTAGAACCTCTGTTTGCATCATATCCCGAAAGGTGCGAGCCGCATACTATTAAACCTGTTTCTTTACACGCCATAGTCTTTTGACCCTTTTTTTGGTAAGAGATAAAAGCGTCGTTTTTGTTAACGTGCGTCATTTGGTGAGGACAGATAGAGTTATAAGAGACAATATTTCCTTTTTTACCTACACCGCCTTTCCATAGATACTCTTCGCCATCTTCACTTTTGAGCGTCACATCTGTTTGCGTTTTTTGGGGTAAAGCTATTAGGAATGTACTTACACCAACGAATGGATAGTTAAATATATAGTTCTCTTCTTCAACAAGGTTTGAAGCTAAAACAGGTTTGCCATCAGCGTCTACTAATTGAACTTTTTCATAAGTTTGATACAGTCTGCCGTCATCAGCTCTTAATTTAGTACTGATAAGAGATGGAGCTATCATAACCATTCCGGCTCCGGCAACTACTTTAAAAAAATCTCTTCTTTGCATTAATATTCCTCCCTAAAATTTATTATTAAAGTAAAGATTTTATCAAAAACCTTTACTTTAATAATTTTGCAGCGCAATGCTGCAAAAATCAAGTTATGCGTTAAACATATCTCTATACATACCGTTAGCCCATTCCATAAGAGCTTTCCCGTTGTTTAGACCGGTTTGACCACGCCACTCTTGTGAAAGTTCAACATTTGTGAAACCTGCAAGTGTTTTACCTTTGAACTCATACTCTGCTCTAACAGAAATTGCACGAATAGGATCTGCAGCAACTGCAGAATAACATACCGTCAACGGTGATTTCCATGCGATATCTTTATTATCAGTAATTCTCTCGGCGATTAGTTTACCTAAGTAGTGACCTTCTGAGTTGGATGTATTACCAGATTTTGAGTAACCCATTGGACGAGCATCACCGGCAACGAAAATATTTTTCTCACCGATAACTTCATATGTAAACGGATCAATGTTCCCTTCCATCTTGTTAAATGCATTGTCTTTGGCTACACCACAAACTTCCAATAATTTTCCGCCGCGAACGTGAGGATAAAATGCAGCATCAGCGAATTCGTACTCATCTTCAAGCTCACTGGCAATTACTTTTTTGTTTTCTAAATCAATACTCATAATAGGTGCACTAGGTACATATTTGACATAATCTTTATACATCTCATTATATGCCGAGTGGAAACCTTCAGCCTTGATTGTTATATCTGGATTAGCATCCAAGATGAGTACTTTACCGTCGACATTATTCTTTTTGAAATAATCTGCGATTAAACAAGCTCTTTCGTATGGAGCCGGAAGACATCTATAGTTACCGCCGGGTACGGTAATAATAAAATTACCACCTTCAAAGTCTTCTAACTTACTTTTAATTGTCATATGCTCACTTGGTGACATAAAACCTGCCGGATAATCTGTTCTTAGTCTCTGCTCAGTCTCAAGATCTACTTTCCACGGGCTGTAATCATAATCAATTCCAGGCGATAATACTAAATAGTCATATTCTATATCACCATTTGTTGTCTTAATGATCTTATTCGCCTTATCTATTCCTACGGCAGCAGCATTAAAATATGTATATTTATTTTCACGTGCAGCTTGTAGATAGTCATGAGTCAAGAACTGAAGATCAACAGCACCTACAAGGTAGAGGTTGCTTATAGGACAAGAAACAAATTCCGTTCTCTGCTCAACTAATACAACATCAGCATTTGGTGCGAATTTCTTAGTATATTTAGCGATTGATAAACCTGACCAACCACCACCTACGATAACAACTCTAGGACCTTTTGCTTTAGGCAGTGGAGCTGTAGAGCCCATTCCAACTGCTGGTTTAGGACCCTCTGCCGGTTTAGGACACTCTGCCGGTTTCGGATTGTTTGTACATGCTGTTAAGGTAGCAGCAGCTGCACTGATAGCACTGTATTTCAGTATGTCACGACGATTCATAAGTTCTCCTGTGTTGATTGAATTATTACATATCCAAATGCAATTATGGATTGATAGATACTACAACCAAGTATATTAATCGAAAATTAGAATAACAAAAATGTATAAATGCAGTTGCAGTTTCGGTGTGTATTATATAAGTTGTTATGATAAAAAAAATATTTTTTGCAATGATTAATATAGATACAAGTCCGCTTTTTTGGGCTTTTCGAGAAAAAAAGCAATTAAAAATAGTAATTTATAAAAAAATCAATTTTGTCGATAAAAAATATGTAAATTTTAAAAAAAATATTAAAAACAAACATAATAATAATTTAAAATTAGTTTTAAAGGATAGTGTTGAAATAAATATTATTAATTAAAGTAATTAATTTGATAAAAAAATGAGGTTACCGATAATAATTTTATCTCTACTCTTCTAGTCCTGCTCGCCTAGTCGGACATGGTGCTGTTTTTACTTTTAAAAACGTCTAGAGGAACGCAACTTGCATATACCGAAACAGACCGCTAGAGTCAAAACAGACAAGGAAAATTTATGGGAATCCCACAACCTGCTTTTTATATGTTGAAATGCCAGCAATCTACGCCTCCGGGTATGCCGAAACCGTCATGCGTTACACCGCAGTCTCAGGACCTTTACCAGCACCTGGGTCAGACCTTGATGCAAAAAGGGATCATCGGTACGGTTCAGCCGATTCAGACGGGGTGTCTTAACCGCTGTAATGCCGGCCCTGTAATGTTGGTCGAACCCGGTCACTTTATGTATGTGGGGCTGACCAAAGAGAAGATCGACCGCATCATCGATGAACACATCATCGGGGGCAATGTCGTTTCGGAATATCTGATCCATGATGAACTTTGGGACAAAGCGATCTCGCCTTCGGAGATGATGGTGCAGATGGGGCGTTAACGGCTCTTTGTATTCATACAACGTGGGAAAGAGGAAGCGATAGGAAGTGACGGTGTCCGGGCGACCCCCGGCTATATCGCCTTGAAATGGGTAGTGATATGTTTTGCGTCGCAAAAAGGCATCTTCTGCGATGCCCCGCATCGGCACAGGGTGACGCGGTTTCGGATTTCATAAGGCGCTCCGTCTGCAGCGATGACCGGGATGCCGCCCCGTACCCAGATGGGCCCGCTGCACCCTTTTTGCGGGTCCTCTATCAGCACGATGGAGGGCTCGAAATGCGGTTCGACGGCCTCTGCCGACTTCTTGTCCCACGCGATCAGCCGTCCCGCCGCACAATCGGACACCTCCTGCAGAAACACCGCCCGTATTTCCGGATCATCCGTCATCGTGACCTGGTTCCAGACCCCGCCGTGCGCGTTGCAGAAACGGGCGAGGGCGCAGAAGCATCTGGCATCGGTCAGTGTCATCTGCGGCCCTTCGTAGGACTTCGACAGTTCCAGGATGGGCGAACGGTCGGCTGTTTCCGTGCCGTCGAACCCGCTTTTGACATGCGTGCCGTCACAGAAGGGGTGCTTCTTCGACTTCCCGCAGCGGCACAGACTGTAGGTCGCCTTGAGGGGATAGTGCCCGCCCTCTATCCATTTGACCGCTTCGCCCTCACTGTTGACGCCGATCGTCTGTACGGAGAGCGGGACACTGCCTCTGACGATATAAGGGCCGTTCCTGGTAATCTCGATGCGCTGCGGTGTTTCATTCCGGGTCATAGCTATACTCCAATAAACACTTTAGATATGCCAACCAGTATAGTATAGACTTTATTTACCAGTGGTTTCATCAACTTCTCCGAAAAGATGGCACTTACATCGCAGGAACGAGGAGGTATATTTCTGCCGTGCAGGTCGTGTTAACTGTCAGGATTCTCCGCAATTGCGATTTTATTTTTGAGAACATCAAATAAACTCTCCGCAAGTTCTTGCCGCTCTCCGCGCGTTCGGTTGACCAACCCCCACTCTATAACACATTGGGCAATGGGTTTCTGGTCTCCACGGCGTTCGATCTCGACATGCCATACGCCTCCGGACGGGGTTAATTCCGTCAAATACGTATAGATGTTCAGCGTTTCACCCCATGCGGCAGGGGAGAGGTACTGCACATGAACCCTTTGGTTGCGAAGGGCAAGGTCTTCGGCTTTGAAACGCTCAGGTGTCCAACCTGCGGTCGCCATTGCGGTTGTAAATGCATCTTCGGCGAAGGCGATGTAGTGGGTGTTGTTGACATGTTCCTGTGAATCGAGGTCCTGCCAGTTGACGGTTCTTAGCGTGGCAAATGCCGTCTCTCTCGGGGCGGTCAGTTTGGGAAACTTCTGCTGTTCGACGAGGCGGGGGTTCTCTATGGTGATATTGTCGATGATGCGGGCGGGGACAGTGGCGGGGCGCATGGTTTTCAGGTCGACAGAGACGACCTCCTGCGCGCCTTGTGCGACCAGCTCGCCGCTCTCTTTCATGACAAGCTCAAAGTAGCGGGTGCCGTGGACCCGGCGCCAGTCGGCCAGCCAGATGGTCAGTTCAAAAACATCGTTCGGGCGAAGCGGGCGGTGCAGGGTCAGCTCCGTCGCACGGACCAGCCAACCGAGGCCGAGCTCTTCGCTCTCATCAATGCCCAGGCCGATAGCCGCTCCCCACTCCCAGGCCGTTTCGACGACGTATTTAAAATAGGCAGAGAGGTGAACCTCCCCGATGGCGTTTGTCTCAGACCACTCAACACGAAACGTTCTGCTAAAGTATTTCAACACTCTTCCTTTGCTCATCCGGTACGTAATTTTAATGTTACGATAACCAATGTTAAAACGAGCAGTCAAAAAGTAGTCTGTACGCTCGTATGCATTCTCACGTCAAACGCGGGAACAAAAAGCTGGTACTATAGTCGTTCAGTTCTACTGAGAGAACTGAAACTTCTAAAACTTCATCTCCACTCCTACTGTCATCTGTCTGCCGGGAAGCGGTGCCGTCGTTTTTAAAAACGAGAGATGATTGTATGCGATCTCATTGGTCAGGTTCTCACCTTTCAGATAGATCAAATAGTCAAAATAACGGCTTTGGTTTTCATAGGATATCAGAGCGCTTACCCAGTTGTAGCCGGGTGTATGCGTCTCGTTTTCTGCTTCGAACCGGCTCTTGTCTACATACTTATACGTCACGGTCGCTTTGTAGCCTCTGTAGGCGTGTTCCAGGGCAAACGTCGCGCTGTAGGTAGGAATACGGGGTAGATTGCCTCCGTTTAACAGGAGGCCACGAATCGCTTCAAGGTTCATCGATGCATTGAATGTATGGGCTGCGACCCTTTTTTTATAGCTCTCTTTCAACGCCGCACCGAATACCCTTGCCCCCACGCCTCTCACTGCCCAGACATCGGACTGGTGAAACGGGTCGACAAGTAAAACACCGTTTTCATCCGCCAAAGGCTCCTGGTAGATATAGTTGTAGAAGTGGTAGTAAAAACCGCTAAGTTGTGTCGTAAAGGCACCGAGAGTGAGCATCGTATCGATATCGAAATTCAAAGAGTTCTCATTCTTCAGATACCTGTCCCCGAATATGTAGCTGTCGGTTGCATGATGGAATCCGTTCCAGAAAAGTTCTGTAGAGGAGGGGAGCCTTTCGACATACGAGAGCGAGGTCTGAAACGAAAACGCATCAGTTAAGAAACTGGCCACGCCCGCCGATGCACTCAATGCGCTGTCGTTGACGGTGTCATAATAGTGCGGATCTATCTCGGGAGTAACCAGCCATACCTCCTGAATGTTTTTACTGTCGGGGTCAAGTCTTCTTTTTTCAAAACGGACCGTAGCCGTAAACTCGCTGTCATCGTTTATCAAGCTATTGAGTGCCAGACTGCTTTTGAACGTCGATTCTGAAATATTGGGCATCGGATGCCCGTGTGCAAAGGGCAGACCGAGATTGTCTATGTTCTGCTGCAATTCAACCCCGTCTTCAATACCCGTTCTCTCCGCATCGAAAAACTTCGTACATTTTCCATGCTCATGACAGACCTGAAGGTCACTCATCTGGTACTCCAGGTTTGCTTTCACGTTCCACATGCCGGCATCAAAATCAAACATCGTCGAAACACTCGATTGCTTCTGACCGAACAGTCCGTCGGCCCGGCCCCCTTCAAGTTCGGAGTGCAGATAGTCGCTTGACTGGATCTCACTCTGCATATGGTTGATGATGCCAAAAAGATCCTTCGCATGCCAGACCAGTCCGTACCGCTCCTGATCCATCTCGATCGTCGTTGACTCATCGGTCGAGTTCGGGATCCCGTACTCCTTGTGCAGTTCATCGATATAGACCTTTACAAGGTTGTGCGCATCTATCTGGTAGCCCAAAACTACATGCGATTGGAGAGCCAAAGTGTTCGAATCTTTTACCGTACGGTTCTCTCCG
Source organism: uncultured Campylobacterales bacterium (assembly GCA_964575205.1). Lineage (GTDB taxonomy): Bacteria > Campylobacterota > Campylobacteria > Campylobacterales > Sulfurimonadaceae > Sulfonitrofixus. The sequence continues at coordinate 10,588 of CAZNQJ010000012.1, forward strand.
TCTCTGTAGTTGCCGGCATTATGGTAAAAAGTGTTTGCATAGAGCGAAAGATTGTAGTCGCTTGCCTTGAGCGTACCGCCCAGCACCGATCCTGCCCCGTTTGTTCCGTAGCTGGCAATCGTATCGAAGGCAAATCCCTGTTGCAGCAGCTCTCTGTCATGCTCTTCTCCCAGGACTCTCACAACGCCTCCGCTGTAATTTCCATAGAGCAGCGAGGAGGGGCCTTTGATAAGTTCTATCTTTTCTGAAGCTCTTGGCATGACGCCCACCGCATGATCCTGACTCATTGCCGAGAGGTCGTTTAAGATGATATTTCCGTTGGTAATACCGACTCTATAGCCGTCCATGCCGCGGACGACCGGACGCCCGACTGCGGGTCCGTAGCTTGCGGAATCTACAAACTGCTCATTTTCCAGAAAATCGCCCAAAGTCTCACCCTTGGCCTCTTCGGCTAAAGATGAACTTGTTTTTGTGATTTTCTCTTCAAGCACCTCTGCATCGCTTGCCGCCTCGACATTAATGTCTCCCAGCTGTACCTCATGTGCAGAGAGATCGGCATAGAGCGCCAGGGCAAAAATAATGGCAAAATCTCTTTTTTTCATTATTTTACGAGTGGTTCTAGTCCGACCATCATCTCCGCACTTTTTCCGCTTCCGATAAGCTGAGAGAGATCCCAGGAACTGTGGACATGATAAATGCCGTCTTCATGAGAGTCTATAGAGTAAACTTTTTGCGTATCAGCCGAGAAGTAAAGTACTCCGTCTTCAGTAGAGCTCATGCCGAACGCATTAGGACTGCAGCTGTCGGTGACCGCTACCGAATCCAGAGCGGGCGTCGTGATCTCTTCATCATAAATATACATGGTCCCGTTTTTTCCCATCGCATAATAGAAGGTTTCATCTTCTTCACTGACAAAGGTGTGAAAACCGCATAGACCGTTGGCGTCGGCAGGGATTGCATTGGAAAGGTTTTGTTCAAGTGTATATTGCTGTGCCAAATACTGATTTAAGCGTACCATCGCATTGTACTTTCCGCCGCTCGTCACATTGAACTCATCATTGTCGTGGGCTGCCAGATAGTAGCTTGTCTGGTCGTTTTCAGTATGGCTGTGAAAGTGTCCCAGATAATAGAAATCTTCCCAACTCGCATTGCCGTCATCTGCAAACGAGTAGCTCTGTTTGAACATCACCAGTTTGTCTTCATCGTTGGAGGCATTGGTATCACCTTTGTTATCTATCCAGATAAACGGTTTTCCTTCATCTGCTGCACTCATATTGAAATTCGTTAAATCATTGCCGTCGCTATCGGTAGCTCCATTTAGGTTTGTGGTGCTTTCGCTGTCCACGTCAAAAGCGTAGTGACCATTTGTCGACGCGCTGTAAAACACGAGTGTTTTACCATCAGATTCCAGCTCCAAAGGATCCGCCTGTGTACCGTTATCACTACTGCCGCCGCAACCGCCTAGAACCAAAGCTGCCCCCAAAGTCAGGGCAATGTTTTTTGCTATATTTTTTTTCATAAGTATCCTAAATATTATCGTTTTGAAATTGGTAAGGTTTTTTATTTGAAGAAAATCAATGAAGCGGAGGGGCCCGGATACTAAAATAGTTCGGCGTCTGAAAAGAGTATCTCTCTGTTGTAAAAGATGAGAATATAAAAGGTAAAAAAAGGATTACGATTGCAGAGATGCTGACAACATCTGCACCAAAGAAGAGCTGTTCTAAAACATAAACAGGACAATCTGAATTATGTCTGCTGTCAAATTTATTATGAATGGCTGAATGGAATGCCGCAAAAACAGAAGCAGCAAATAAAACACCTATTACA
>CAZNQJ010000013.1:0-4277 GCA_964575205.1 uncultured Campylobacterales bacterium
CCGAAAGGATTTTTACGCAAGCTGCTCTACATCAATTACAAAGAGCAGATGCAAAAAGCAGCCTTGAAAGAGGAGCGGACCAAGATCAATGCACGCTACTATCTATTTGATGACAAACTCCATTCTGAAACAGAATTCGGTGAGATGCTGCGTGTGAATGCGCGAATCAGGATCAAGGAAGAGGGGAAAAAAGATCCGGACTTCAATCTATTCATCAACCCGAACAGGCAGTTTGAAAAAAAAGTCGATGCTATACTTGCCGGTGAAAGCGAAAGTGTATCGGTCAAGATCAATAACCCTCACGGGCTCTCTTTAAGCGATTTCTTCATTATTTTCATGGGGTATGCGATGCAGGGAGAGTTTGTCGTCAAACCCGACATTACGATGGCGATACAATGATCCTCTACCTGCATGGGTTTGCTTCCTGCGGCAACTCGACAAAGACACGGCGGCTAAAAGCGTATTTCGGCGACGGGGAGCTCTATTCGCCCGATCTGCCTCCCGATCCGGTGAAAGCGGTTGCTTTTATCGACACGGTTATCAGAGAAAACGATATAGAGCTCATCATAGGCTCCTCACTTGGCGGTTTTTATGCCTCTTATTTCTGTGAGAAATATGGGATTAAAGCAGTTTTAATCAACCCCTCGACTGAACCGTATAGCACATTGGAACCTTATGTGGGTACCAACCGGTATTGGTGCAGCAATAAAACGTTTGAATGGAAAAGAAGCTATCTCAAGGCGCTGAAAAAGTACTCTATCATGCATGTCAAATTGTCTTCGAACTATCTGCTGCTTCTGCAAAAAGGGGATGAGCTGTTGGACTATAAAAAAGCTATGGCGAAATATAAGGGGGCAACTCTCTCTCTGGAAGAGGGCGGGAACCACCGTTTTGAAAACCTGTATGACCATCTGGAAACGATCAGAATGTTTGGAGAACGGCGATAGGGAGGTACTATTTAAAAAGAGCCGAGGTGAGGCTGAACCCCAGTCCGGCCATCAGGACCGTGCCGAACAAGTTGAGCGACATATTGGCGGCTGCCAGCAGGTAGCTTCCGCCCTGAAGCAGAAAGAAGCTCTCCATGGCAAAGGTGGAGTAGGTGGTCAATGCGCCGAGCAGTCCGGTTGTCAGAAAGGATTTCATCTCGACTGAGAAAAGGCTTGATTGTGTCGTATTGGCAAAGAGGGCAATATGTATGCCGATGATCAAGGAGCCGAAAAGGTTGACACTGAGTGTTCCGAAGGGCAGGGTGTGCGGAAAGTGGTGCGAGACAAGGCCGTTAAGATAGGCGCGCAATACGGCCCCGATAAAACCACCCCCTCCGATGGCAAGAAGTGTTTGCCAGCTCATTTGGCAAACACTTTAGAGCGTTGTTTGGCAACGCGAGAGCTCCCTGCTGAAGGGAACGCAGCGTTATCGCAGTGCAACGGGCTTTGCCTGTTGTGCGTGTAAAATAGAGAATCGAGCCAGCTCATTTTCCATCCAGCTTCGCCAGATACTCGTCGTAGACGTTCTGCATCGTCACCTGGAGATCGGCAAGCCAGTTTTCATCTTTCTTTGAGGCAATAAACGAGTCGAGATAAACGACGGTGATCGGACCTCTCTGCGCATGTCTGTTTTTAAGATTAAAATAGCGTGCGGTATTGATCAGGACGACGGGTTGGACACGGAGCTCATATTTGTCCGCGACCACTTTGGCGCCAGGTTTAAAAGAGCGCATCTTTTTGCCGTTGGAACGGGTGCCTTCCGGAAACATGACGATACAGCGCCCTTTGTCAAGACGTTTTTTCGTCTCCCGGACAAGAGAGACGAGTGCGGCCTTACTGTCACGGTCGACGGCGATATCATCGGAGACGCGGAGGGCCAGACCGAAGAATGGGACACTGAAAAGCTCTTTTTTGGCGACCCAGACGAGGTCGCGCTCGGTGCTGCACTCCAGGACCGAGATGTCGATATCGCTTTGGTGGTTGCCAATGAGCATCTGCGCTTCAGGATCGATCTTTCCGACCACTTTGACCGGGTTGAAAATAAGGGTATGGATAAAACAGGAGGCGATCTTTGAGCCTTTGGGCTTCGCGACAAACGGCCAGATAAAAATCTTGATGGCCAGGCCGGTAAAGATGATGATCAGATCATAGAGCCAGTTAATGCGGGCAAATATCGTTTTCACTGACCCATCCGATTTTATGATTGTGCGCAATCTGTTTATAACCCTCAACACTGTGTTTGACCTCGAAGTCGCCTTCTGTCGCCAGTCTCTCAAATACGGTAGCATTCTCTATCGGCAGAAGGTAGACAGGGGCATCAGCCTTTACGCAGATGATCTCTGCAGGGGCGGCCTGGAAGCCGACATAGAGACCGGGAACAAGAATGAAAACAGTCAGCCACCATTTACGATAGACGATCAGGAGTATCAAAGCGATGATAATGACAATAAAGGCAATCGCGATCTTGACCAGATAGTTTTTGTTTTCTGTCGGCTTAAGATCACTTTGCGTCGAGATAGAATCATCTATGACCTCTATCGGCACATGTATCTTTATATAGCGCTTCTGTTTAAGATTGAAATAGGTGAACTCAAGCTTCTCGTATTTTTTCGGAATAACGGCATAGTAAGTCATACTGGAAGTCACGATACCGCTCTTGACACTTTCAAAGCCCTGCTCTTTAACGTCGTTAAGCTTGAAGGCGTTGATATTACAGTGGGCGGCTGTTGCATCAAAGGTCAATATGTTGTACCTGTTGTCATACTTTTTGGCATCGACTGCGGTGACGCTGAAACTGTCTGCCAGAATGCTGGCAAATTTGGCGTCGGGATTGAGGGAAACCCCCTCGACACGCACACCGTTCAGAGTTGACTGCTCATCACCGATAGCTGCCGTAATACGAGGCAGCTCAATAGCACTGGATGTGGCCAGAAAATAGAAGGTGTCCAGGACATAGGTCCCCATATCTTGACGGTCAGGGGAGCTATTCTGCAAATGTACGCCGTGGCCGCCTTCAAAACTGTAGGTGAGTCTGTCGTGCTCGCCGATGGTCGAAAGGGCCTTAATAGTAACAGGGAAGAACTCTCCGTTAAAGACGCGTTCGGGAATATCGTCTTGGTAGGAGAGGTAGATCACTTTCTGTTTTGCCTGCAAGGCTGACGGTGTCAGTAAGGCTGTCAAGAGCAGTGAAAAAACGAGGAAGAGTCGCTTCACAGTTGCATCAGTCCTTCAAGCATCTTGACGCCGTCGGCAGAACCAAGGAGCTCTTCCATCGCCCGTTCCGGATGCGGCATAAGACCGAAAACATTTTTGTTTTTGTTGCAGATGCCGGCGATACTGTCCACCGAACCGTTGGGGTTCGATATCTCGCCGTTTTCGTCGCAGTATTGCAGCAGGACCTGCCCGTTTTCATACAGCTTTTTGCGCCCGGCCTCATCAATAAAAAAGTTGCCGTCATGGTGGGCAATAGGGATGTTGACGACGCTGCCGTTGTTAAATTTTCCTAAAAAGGCGTTGGTGTCACTAACGACTCTGAGATAGTGATGCTTTGAGATGAAATGAAGATGCTCATTGCGTTTCAGTGCGCCAGGTAACAGGTGCGTCTCTGTCAGAACTTGAAATCCGTTGCAGATTCCGAGTACTTTTTTGCCGGCTTCAGCATGGGCTTTGACCGCTTTCATGATCGGTGCCTTGGAAGCGATAGCTCCCGAGCGCAGGTAGTCGCCATAGGAGAAACCGCCGGCAATCACAATGAGGTCGATATCATCGGGAATCTCTGCTTCTCTGTGCCAGAGAATCTGGGTTTGCGCACCCAGTTTCTCAAACGCGTACTGTGTGTCATACTCACAGTTGGTTCCTGGAAATTGTATAATACCTACTTTCATTACTCTCTCTCCTTTTTGAACACGTCCAAAAAAGACTCTTCGGCAGAGTGCCCTCGCGACTTGTCGCTCTTTGGAAATGAATTAAGTGTGTTTTTTGTCATTAGGCAATGATCTCAATCTCGTAATCTTCGATGACGGTGTTGGCAAGGAGCTCTTCACACATCTCTGTCACCTCTTTTGTTGCAGCAGCCTCGTCTTTTGAGCTTAGTTTCATGACGATCTGACGTCCGACACGGACATCTTCAACGTTCTCAAAGTGAAGAGAGTTGAGTGCATGGTGCACCGCTTTGCCTTGAGAATCGAGTACACCGTTCTTTAGCGAGATATTGATAATAGCAGTCATTGTTTTCCTTCTTAGTTTAAAATTCTGTTAAGTACTTCTTCATAAGCAAGCGTCAGCCCGCCG
>CAZNQJ010000013.1:4287-4764 GCA_964575205.1 uncultured Campylobacterales bacterium
CTGACGGAAACGGTCTTTATCCATCTTCTCACCGGTCTTCATATCCCAGAAACGGCAGTTGTCGGGGGAGATCTCATCGATCAGGATGATGTTCCCCTCTTTGTCTTTTCCGAACTCCAGCTTGAAGTCAACAAGATTGAGCCCTTTGTCGGCAAAATACGGTTTTAAGATGTCATTGACCTGGCGTGCCATACGGCGAAGCTTGTCGAGCTCATCCTGATAGTCTACAAGGCCCAGGATAAGCGCATGCTGATCGTTGAGTTTAGGATCATTCAGCGCGTCGTTTTTATAATCGAACTCGACTAATGTAAACGGCAGTACTTTGCCGTCTTCGATACCGAGGTTGCGGCTGAGACTGCCTGTTGCGATATTGCGGACGATCACCTCGATCAGGATCACATCAACGCGTTTGTGCAGCATGTGGTTGTCATCGAGCATCTCGATACGGCGTTGGCGCGAGACGCGACGATCTACGGC
>CAZNQJ010000013.1:4774-12374 GCA_964575205.1 uncultured Campylobacterales bacterium
GATAAAGTGGGTCGGGATCCCTTTTGCTTCAAGCACTTTAAACAGTTCCGTAGAGATCTTGTTGTTCAAGACACCTTTTCCTGCTTCGCTGGACTTTTTCGCACCGTTAAAAGCGGTAAGGTCATCTTTGAACTCGGAGATCAATATCTCGGGGTCATTAGTGGTAAAAAGCTTTTTCGCTTTACCTTCGTAGAGAAGTGCCTGTTTTTCCATGGGTTATCCTTTTACAATGATGAGGGCTTTGATAATGTCGGTTCCCTCTTTAAGTTGAATGTCTTTTGTCAGCTGTTCTTGGGTGATGATGTTCTTGTCATCCTGCTTTTCTGTGCTTTTTTTCTTACCGTCTACTTTTTCGAGTTCGCTCTCGAGGTGCTGTTTAAGATCGGACTCTTTCAGCGAAAAGTTGTTTTCATGGGTATCAACCTGTCCTGCGAGGACATTGATATCCGGGGTGACCCCAACGGCTTGAATAGTACGCCCGCTCGGCAGATAGTAACGTGCAACGGTGAGTTTGATCGCATCGGTTTCCGTGATCGGCAAGATAACCTGCACCGAACCTTTACCGAAGGTTTTCGTACCAAGAACAACACCGCGTTTATGGTCTTGGAGCGCACCGCTGACGATCTCGGATGCCGAAGCACTGCCGCCGTTGACAAGGACGATAAGCGGTACCTTTGTTATGGTCTTGTCGGCATGGGCAATGTAGGTCTCATTCTCACGCGCATCACGCCCTTTTTGGGAAACGATGTCGCCGCTGTCGACAAAAAGATCGACGAGTCCGACAGCCTGATCAAGCAGACCGCCCGGGTTGTTGCGCAGATCTAAAATGATCCCTTTGGTATCGGCCTGATGTTTTTTGATCGCCTTGTTGACATCCTCAACTACCTTTTTGTCAAAGCTTGTAACACGGATGTAAAGAATGGTGTTATCTATCGTCTTGGTATAAACCGATTCGATTTTGATAATATCGCGAATGATATGGATACTGAGCGGTTTGCTTTCGCCCTCACGCACGATGGTCAGATCGATAGGGTCACCTTTTTTGCCGCGCATAATATTGACGGCATCATCAAGCCCCATCCCGAGCGTCGATTTGTCATCGATCTTCAGGATGATATCACCTGCTTTCAAACCGGCCTTGTCTGCAGGTGTGCCCTCGATCGGCGCGATAACCGTCAGTGCACCGTCTTTCATTCCGACGGTAATGCCCAAGCCGCCAAACTCGCCATTGGTCTGGACTTTCAGGTTCTCAAAACTTTTACTGTCGAGATAGCTGGAGTGGGCATCCAGGTTTGACATCAGCCCCTTCAGTGATTTATCCATAAGCTCTTCGATAGTGAGGTCGTCCACATTGTATTTTTCAACAATACTGAGCACCTTTGTAAATTTTGCGAGTGACTGCAGACGCGAAGCCTCAACCGTCGGTTGACTGGCAGATTCTTGCGGGACATCTTTTGCAAAAAGGGTCGCGTTAAAGATAAGACTTGCCGCAACAACAGCGCTTAGAGCACCTAAAAACATATATTTTCTATTTTTCATTGACTACCGATCCGGCTAGTGATTTTGAAGGTGCTATTATAGTTAAATGTTGGTTAATTAACAAATTGATGCAGCGGTGTTTTTAACCATGAATTACAGTGTCGACAGAGCAGTAATTTACGAGTATAATAGCTTAGACACCAAACCGTCAATATGAGCTATGCGGTGGATATAAGACTTTAGTCCATATCTGTCAAGTATACTTGACAAAGGTTGACTCAAGTTGTTATAATGCAATCGCATAGAACGCGTTAAATTAAAGGAATAAATATGGAAACCATTTTTGAAAAATTAACACATCAAATGACCGAGACGGTCGAATCGGCGCTTTCACTGGCACTGCATAATAAAAATATGGAAGTCGAGCCTATCCACTTTTTCTGGGCGCTGCTGACAAACAGCAATTCGGTGCTGAACCAGGCTTTGAACAAAATGAGCGTGGATAAGACGGCGATCGAACTCGATGTCAAATCGATCGCGGACAAACTGCCGAAATCCTCCTCTGTATCAAAAGAGAACATCCGTATTTCGCGCCCGCTTGTCCAGGCACTCGAACGCGGTGTCGGTGAGATGACGAAGATGGGCGACAGCTTCCTGGCGGTGGATACCTTTATTCTGGCCAATATGAAAGAGGAGCCTTTTAAAGGGGTACTCCCGAAATATATTGACATGATGGAGTTCGCCAAGACCTTTGAAGCGATGCGCGGCGGTCAGAAGATCGCATCGCAGACAGCTGACGAAAATCTGGAAAGTCTTTCCAAATACGGCATCGATCTTACGAGTGAAGCGGCGGAGGGCAAGCTCTCTCCGGTGATCGGCCGTGACGAAGAGATCAGCCGTATGATGCAGATTTTGATCCGTAAAACGAAAAACAACCCGATCCTCCTGGGCGAACCCGGGGTCGGTAAGACGGCGTTGGCCGAGGGGCTTGCCCAGCGTATCGCCAACAAAGAGGTCCCCTTAAGTCTGCAGAACAAACGGGTTGTCGCGCTGGATATGTCCTCGCTGATAGCGGGTGCAAAATACCGCGGCGAGTTCGAAGACCGCCTCAAAGCCGTGATCGACGAGGTGAAAAAGAGCGGCAATATTATTCTCTTTTTTGATGAGATCCACACCATTGTCGGTGCGGGCGCCGGAGAAGGGGGCATGGACGCCGCCAATATTCTGAAACCGGCGCTTGCCCGCGGTGAGCTCCATACCATCGGGGCGACAACGCTTAAAGAGTACCGGAAATACTTTGAAAAAGATGCGGCGCTGCAGCGCCGTTTTCTGGCGATCAATGTCGCCGAGCCGAGCATCAACCAGTCGCTTCAGATCCTGCGCGGGATCAAAGAGCGTCTGGAAGCTCACCATAATGTTACCATTACCGACTCGGCGCTCATCGCAGCGGCAAAACTTTCCGAGCGTTACATCGGTGACCGCTTTCTGCCGGACAAGGCGATCGACCTGATCGACGAGGCGGCGGCAGAGCTGAAGATGCAGATCGAGTCCGAGCCTAATGTGCTGGCAAGCGTCAAGCGCGAGGTGCAGGAGCTGCAGGTCGAGCGCGAAGCCCTGAAGATGGACGTGACGGCGTCAAATGAAAAGCGCATCGAAGAGATCAAAAAAGAGCTTGCGGACGCCGAAGAGAAAAAGCGCGGCCTCGAGAGCCAGTTTGAACAGGAAAAAGCGGTTTTCGAACGCATTGCCAACATCAAAAACGATATTGAGTCGAAGCGCCGTGAAGCCGAGCTTGCCAAGAACAACGGCGACTTTGAAAAAGCGGCGGCGATCGAGTACGGCGACATTCCGAAACTTAACGAAGAAGAGCGCTCTCTGCAGGAGAAGTGGAAAGCGATGCAGAAAGAGGGTGTCCTTCTTAAAAACAGTGTTGATGAAGAGTCTATTGCCGGTATCATCAGCCGCTGGACCGGTATTCCGGTGACGAAGATGCTTCAGAGCGAAAAAGAGAAGGTCCTGCACATCCAGGAAGAGTTGGACAAGGATGTCATCGGTCAGAAAAATGCGACCTTTGCCGTAGCCCGCGCGATCAAACGCAACAAAGCGGGGCTCTCCGACAAAGGGCGTCCTATCGGTTCGTTTATGTTCCTGGGGCCGACCGGCGTCGGTAAAACGCAGACGGCCAAGACGCTGGCAAAGTTCCTGTTTGACTCGCAAGAGTCGCTGATCCGTTTTGACATGAGCGAGTATATGGAGAAACATGCGGTCTCCAGACTGGTCGGTGCGCCTCCGGGATATGTCGGTTACGATGAAGGGGGACAGCTCACCGAAGCGGTACGCCGAAAACCCTACAGCGTTCTCCTTTTCGACGAGGTGGAAAAGGCGCACCCGGATGTCTTCAATATGCTGCTGCAGGTGCTCGATGACGGGCGTCTGACGGACAACAAAGGGGTGACGGTCGATTTCAGCAATACCATTATCATTTTGACCTCGAACATCGCCAGTGACAAGATCATGTTGATGCAGGGTGATCCGGGGCTGGAAAATGTGGTACTGGGCGAGCTGAAATCGAAGTTCAAACCGGAGTTCCTGAACCGTCTTGACGATGTGGTTATCTTCAATCCGCTGGGCGAGAACGAGATCGTCGGAATCGTTGAACTCTTCTTCCAGGAGATCGTTGAGAAGGTCAAAGAACGCGATATCACGCTGACGCTCAGCGATGCAGCGAAAAAACTGGTGGCAAAAGTCGGTTTTGACCCGGTCTATGGCGCCCGTCCGCTCAAACGCGCGCTTTACGAGATCGTCGAAGACCGTCTGGCCGATCTGATCCTCGGCGGAGAGATCGGTGAAGGAAGTACAGTTGCCTTCGATGCGCAAGACGACGAGATCAGCGTACAGATCAGTTAAGCCAAGAGGCGGCAGCCTCTTTAAAACCATTCACCTTTTATAAGTATAATTGCGCCATGAAAACAATATTTCTTCTCGGTATTTTCGCCTACGCACTGTTTGCCTGTACCGGGGACTGCCTTACCTGCCACCCGAAATTGGAAAAAAACATTCAAACGGACCTCCGTCATAAACCGATGCTGACCTGCATCAACTGTCACAGTGCCGATCCCAGCAAAATGGCGGATTGCGGCAGCGACTGTTTCGCCTGTCACCCGATGGAGAGGATCAATAACGGTGTCAAAGAGCATGAGGTGATCCAGGGGTGCAGGGACTGCCATGTCAAGATGAAGCAGGAGCTTCTCGACATTTCCAATTCGCACGACCAGTCGAAAGCAGATGCCCCTCTTAGAGACTTTCTTTTGGAGTAGGAGTTGAGATGTTGACACACTCAGTTGATGCGACCACCGTCAATGTTGTCGCCCAGCTTATACAACTTTCGGTGGCGCCTGTCTTCTTACTTGCGGCAGTGGGCGCACTGTTAAACGTCTTTACGGGCAGGCTTTCGCGGATCATTGATAAAATAGAAAAGTTAGATCTTGACGGAAAAGATTTACATAAAACTTTTACGGCAACGTATACTAAAGCACGCCGCGACTCTCTGGCGGAGCGGATGCGCAATATGAACAGGGCCATTTTCTTCTGTACCGTTACCGGTTTGCTTGTGGCAGTCGTCATCGTCACGATGTTTCTGAGCGCAATGTTGGAGTTTGAGAAATCTGTACTGATCGCAGCACTGTTTATATTGGCGATGGTCTCACTGATTCTCTCTTTGACGCTTTTCTTAAGAGAGATCTTTCTAACTACGGCATTTGCCAGAAAATAAACCCTTTGGCTTCAGGACAGACGATTTTGAACAAATAATGCGTCGGTTTGACCGTATAAGCTGTGAACAACGGTGAGAACAGCAGACTCATTGAGTTTGTTATCCATCGGAATTAAAGAAAAACAATAATATTCACAGATGCTTTGTCGAACCTTAACCGCGCTTTAAGTAAGAATTGCATATTATTGCGAGCTAAAAATTATTTAAGGATATGGTAATGAAAAGAACATACCAACCACATAGTACGCCACGTAAACGTACGCACGGGTTTAGAACTCGTATGGCAACTAAAAACGGACGCCGTGTTATCAACCGTCGTCGCGCGAAAGGTAGAAAATCACTAACTGTGTAAACAGTTTTTCGATTCTCAAAAAAAACGGCGAGTTTCAATTCGTCTATAGAAGAGGCAAAAGCGTGCACTCGCATTCGCTGGTCCTCTTCTATCTCCCTCAAGAGGGTGTTCGAAAATACGGTTTTACGGCCAGTAAAAAAGTGGGCAATGCCGTTGTCCGCAACCGCGCCAAACGTCGGATGCGGGCGATATTTTCAGAGCAGAGCCCCTGTCTCAAAGATGGTACTTACATCCTGGTCGCAAAAGAGGCTATGGCTTCGACCGCATTCCGACAGCTGGAAATCGACTTTGTAAAGATTTTAAAACGTGCAGGCAGCATCAAAGATGATCAGAAAAGTCTTACTTAAGATCCTCGCCATCTATCAAAAGTTCTTTACTCTGATCGGTTACGGCAGCTGCCGGTACTACCCCACCTGTTCCGAATATGCCAAATGGCAGTTTGAAGAGAACCCGCTTCACATCGCATTTTATAAATCCGCATTGCGCATACTTTCCTGCAACCAACTGTTCCCAGGCGGAATAGATTATCCGCAAAAACGATATTTCTGTAAAAAACCGGAAAATTTAACAATAAATTCGATAAAGTACTGGCTCGTTCCTACAAAGAACAATCAATATTTCATTATAAAAAATTTCCTATTTAAAGGGTAGTCCTTGTTAAACAATATGTCTGCTAACCAACGTCTCATTCTGGCAGTTGTCCTCTCTTTCGTCTTTTTTGTAGCCTACACTACGATTGTCCCGCCTAAAAAAACAGTACCGGAACTTAATGCGACAGCGCAAACACGAACCGCTTCCGTCGAAACGCCGGCGGCTTCTTCTCTTCCGGATGCCGCACTTGATCATAACGTCGCGGTTGATGAACAGCTTCCGTCGTCAGATTCAAGCACACTGGTGAAGATCGATTCGAAGCACTTCAGTATGAAGATCGATACGCTCGGGCGTATCGCTTCGATGATACTAAAAGATGAAAAATATAATAACAACAAGAACATTCACTCCGAGATGATCGCACAGGTCGGCACCAAACCGCTGCATATGCGTTTTGCGGATGCTGACCTTAACAGCGAGTCTCTGAAAACACCGTTTACAACAAGTGTACGTGAAGTAGAGCTTCAAGAGGGTGCTTCAACTGTCGTGACAATGCAGCAGAAGTTGAGCAATCTGACTGTCATTAAAAAGATGACGATCTATACGGACGGCCACTACGATATTGACATTACCCTTTCCAATGACATGCGTTATTTCGTCTATCTTGGCCAGCATGTCAAACGTGAAGGGCAGATGATGATGGCTGTCCACGGTGCGATGGTCTACCACGGCGACGCTCTGACGGATATTGTCGAAGATGACGATGCAGAAGGGCGTAAGACCTTCACTGATGTCCATCTGACATCATCATTTGATCAATACTTTGCGTCGATCTTCTATGGACTTAAGCCTGATGTGACCGTAACCGTCGATCGGGACCGCGAAAGCAACCCTGTTGTCTATATTGAAGGATCGAAAGCGTTTTCGTTCAAAGGGTATGTCGGACCGAAAGACTATAAAGAGCTCAATGCCATTGATCCGGTATTGACGAATGCGATCGAGTACGGCTGGTTTACCTTTGCCGCTGCGCCGCTTTTCAAAGTTTTGATGTGGCTGCACGGTATCTTCGGCAACTGGGGTTGGGCGATCATCGGACTGACGATTCTGATCCGCATGGTGCTTTTCCCGCTGACCTACAAAGGGATGCTCTCCATGCAGAAGATGAAAGAGGTCGCTCCCAAGATCAAAGAGATACAGGCCAAATATAAAGGCGATCCGCAGCGTATGAACGCCGCCGTGATGGAGACTTATAAGAAACATGGTGCCAACCCGCTTGGCGGCTGTTTACCTCTACTGTTGCAGATCCCTGTCTTCTTCGCGATCTACCGTGTCCTTCTGAATGCGGTCGAGCTGCAGGGCGCGCCGTGGATTCTGTGGGTAAACGACCTGTCACGTATGGATAACTT
>CAZNQJ010000014.1:0-11936 GCA_964575205.1 uncultured Campylobacterales bacterium
TATTTCTATGGGGACAGAGTATCATTATATGTAAATGAATTAAGTTCATTTTTACATTTTTTGGCATACACTTCGCAGATATATCGGAAAGGAGAACAATGTCACGTTTAAATGTGAAGATGAAAAGCATCAAACATGACCTGATCTTGAAAAAAGCATCCGAGATGTTCGAGGTCCATGGTTTTAATGAACTGAAGATCTCCGATCTTGCGCACGAGGTCGGGGTGAGCGTGGGGACTATCTACGCCTACTTTGACTCGAAAGAGGGGCTCTTCGGTGCCTGCATAGAAGCTCAGATCGAGGCGGCCTATACGCAGCTGTTGACGCTCTTCGATGAAAAGATTTCGTTTGAAGCGTTGATAGAGCGATCGCTTCTGATCAAGTTCGATTCGATCTCCAAAAAACGCAAGACCCTTGAAACGAGTGCGATAAACAACCCCTTTTTCTTTGAATCACAGCAGATGTTTCATAAGGAGGGGCTGGAGAAGATCCACCGGCTCTACATCGATGCAGTCGATGCGAACAAAGGCGTGGATGTCGACAGTATGCAGCTGATCTATATTCTGCATTCGATCGGCAATGCATACGTGCTGCGGTGGCTAGAAGGGGAGTTCGATGATCTTAACAGTAAAGCCAAAGAGGCAAGTTACCTCTTTATATCGATGATGAAAGGGTATAGATGAAACGGTTATTTGCTATTCCTCTGATAACGGCTTCACTTTTCGCAAGCGACCTCGCTCTGCTGATCGAGAAAGCACAGAATAACGAGCTGGTCGGGGTCTACCGGGAGAAGTTGAACGCTTCGGACCTGAACTACCGATCGGTGAAGTCCTCCTACTATCCGAAAGTCGAACTTGGTGGCCTTGCCCAGCTGACTTCGCCCAAAGGCCCGATGGATGCCGGACAGCTCTACAATGTGAATGCCCAGGCTTCTTTGGTCCTTCTTGACGGTTTCAGACGCGAAAACATCCTGGATGAAAAAAGCAGTCAGAAGCGTTCAAGCAGCTATGATCTGCAGCAGATAAAGAAAGAGGTCTCTATGGAGGTGGCGACGCACTATTTCACGCTGAAGACCATCCAGGCCGATATTGAGGCGCTGCATCAGAAAAAAGAGCAGCTCCAGGAGCAGCTGAAACGCCAGGCGAAGTTTTTTCAGGCAAAGCTCACCACCGAAGACAATGTGGAACGGATCAGGGCGGCTGTCGCCAATACGGATTATGAGATCGAATCAAAGCTCTACAGCCGCGACGAAGAGGTGGCAAAACTTTACACGCTGACCAACGAAGTGGTTGAGAAGGTCGATGCGAGCGCTATCGCCGAACCTCTCTTCGGACAAAAAGAGGAGCTTGATGCCCTGAAGTCCCTCGCATCACAGGCGCAGGCGCTCCGCTACAAGGCGGAACAGGCCGACGGTTCGAACTACCCGACCATCGTATTGTCGGACAGGTACGGCTATACGGAGTTTAAAGACGACAATCTTGAAGCATTCGGTTTTGAACGGGTCAACGCTCAAAATGTGTTGATGCTCAGCCTCTCGATGAACCTCTGGGACTTTTCCGCCGCCTCCGAGCAGCGTCAGGCCGTGATGGCGGAACACAATGCCCTCAAAGCGCAGCTGGCCTACAAACAGAAAGAGTCCGATGCCGATCTGAAACTGGCCGAGCGGGCGATAGAACGTTCCAAAAAGCTGCTTGAAGCCGCGGAACTTTCGCGAAACGCTTCCGACCGCACGTATGAGATCGTGAACCGTAAATATCAGGTTCGCGTCGTGGACTATGTGAAATACCTTGACGCACTGACGCAGAAGACAGAGGCGCAGGCGCAGTATAACCGGGCCTTGGGCGCTTTGGAGATCTCCTATGCGCGCTATTACTATTATGCAGGATTTGATGTGAAGGAGTATGTAAAATGATGAAAAAAATATTGGTTTCAGCCCTGTTAGTGGGCACTATGGCTTTTGCGGAAGAGATCTATGCGACATTCAATGTCAAGGCGGACAGAGAGGCCGATCTGGTACTCTCCTCATCGGGACTGGTACAGAAGATCTATGTCGATGTCGGCGACAGCGTCAAGAAAGGGGAGGTGCTGCTGGAGCTGGACAACGACGATCTTCAGACTTCGCTTGTTCTGGCGCAGAAACAGATCGATCTGGCGGAGTTGAATCTCCGTTTTGCCAAAAAAGCGTATGAGCGTTTCGTGCAGGTCAAAGATGTGGTCGATGAAGAGCTGTTCGACCAGTATGCCTCAAGCTACGAACGTGCCAAGATCCAGCTGGCCGATGCCAATGCAAATCTGGCCTACAAAAGAGCGCTGTTCGAAAAGACGCGCCTGAAAGCGCCTTTCTCCGGTGTCATCGCTTCGAGAGAGATCGAGCTGGGCGACGGTGTGAGCTCGGCGAAGATGGAGACGCTCTTTACCCTGATCACGCCGCAGAAACAGAAACTGGTGGTGAGTGTGGACGAGAAGTACTGGCAGAAGCTGAAAGTGGGGCAGGCTTTCAGCTACGTTGTCGGCGGCAGCGATCAGAAGCACAGCGGCAAGATCTCCAAAATATACCCTTCGATCGATGACAAAAAACGCTCCGTTACGGTGGAAGTCCCTGCAACCGCTCTGAAAGTCGGGCTCTTCGGACACGGCACGATCAAGGCTGACTGATGTATAAATTCGCCATAAACCGGCCGATAACCACCCTGATGATCTTTATGTCGCTGGTGATCTTCGGTCTGATGAGCTTCAACAAGATGAACACGGTTCTCTTTCCGAAGGTGGATTTTCCGATCGTCACCGTCAAAACGCTCTATTACGGGGCTGATCCGGAGACGATAGAGTCGAAAGTGACCGAGAAGATCGAAGAGGCGGTCTCTTCGGTCGCGGGACTGGACAAGCTCAACTCGGCCAGCAGCGAAAATGTCTCTGTCGTCACATTGATCTTCGATATTGACGTCGACATCACGGAAGCGGCCAACGATGTCCGCGACAAGATCTCGGCGATCCGCTTCGACGAGGGTGTCGAAAAACCGCTCGTCAGCAAACTTGACATCGGGAGCGCCCCGGTCCTCTCGCTCTTTGTGGCTTCGGACAAGGTGGAGACCACCCGTCTGATGCAGACGGTCGATGAGGTCATCAAACCGATGATCGAGCGCCTTAAAGGGGTGGGAAGCATCAATATCATCGGCTACCAGGACCGTCAGATCCGCATCTATCCCGATCCGAACGCTCTGCGAAAATACGGCCTCTCGGCAACCGATCTGAAGCAGCTGATCCAGGTCTCGAATCTCAAAGTGAGCGGCGGCAAGCTGATCACCGATAAAGAGCAGGTGATGGTCACGGTCCATGCCAACGCCACAAGCCTGGATGAGTTGAGAGATCTTGAGCTCCTGCAGGGGGTCAAACTCCGTGATATCGCAACGGTAGTAGACGGTCTCGCCGATGCGGAGAGCCTCTCTACCCTTAACGGCAAACCCGGGGTTGTACTGCAGATCCAAAAGCTCTCCGATGCGAATACCCTGAATGTCATCAAGGGGATCAAGACGGTCATTCCGGAGATCGAGTCACGTATCGGAAACGATTATACGCTTCAGTATTTCAACGATACCTCGGACTTTATCAAGGCCTCGTTGGACCATGTCATGTTCGACCTGGTCTACGGCGGACTGCTGGCTATCTTCATCGTCTTCCTCTTTTTGCGGAACCTGACGGCGACGATCGTCTCGGCTATCGCGATTCCGACCTCCATCATCGGTACCTTCTTCCTGATGGATATGTTCGGCTATGAGCTGAACAAGGTCAGTATGCTGGGCTTGACGCTGGCGATCGGTATCTTTATCGATGATGCCATCGTCGTTATCGAGAACATCTACAAGAAGCTTGAAGCCGGCCACTCCAAGGTCGAAGCCTCGATCGAAGGGACAAAAGAGATCGCTTTCTCTGTCATGGCGATCTCGGCGATGCTGCTCTCGGTCTTTATTCCCGTCAGTATGATGGGCGGTATCGTCGGGCAGTTTTTCAACGCCTTCGCCTTTACGGTGGCCATCGGCGTCTTTATCTCCTACTTTGTCGCGATCATGCTGATACCGGCTGTAAGCGCCAGGGTACTTCAGAGAGGCGAGTCAAAGTTCTATCACCTTAGCGAGCCGATCTTTGTCTGGATAGACGCGGCGTACGTCAAGCTGGTCGGCTTTACTATCCGGTATGCAAAAACGACGCTGCTGATGGCCGTACTGATCCTAATCGGGAGTTTCTCCCTGGCCGGAAATATCGGGATGGACTTTGTGCCCAAAGAGGACAAGAGCGAGTTTGAGATCACGCTTAAAGCGCCTGTCGGTGTGAGCCTCGAAGAGATGAGCCGCCGTTCGGAAGCGGTCGCCGCTCTGGCGCGTAAAAACGAGTTCGTCGAATATACCTCGCTGACCGTCGCCTACAACAGCACCCGCGATGCCAACCGGGCACAGATCTATGTGAAACTCAAAGATGTCTCCGAGCGCAGCACCCCGCAGGAGTCGATCATCGTCGCTATGCGAAAGGCTTTGGAAGGATTTGGCGGGTTTGAGACGATCGCGGTTGCCGATATTCCGAATATCAAAGGGGCGGGGGCAACCTCGCCGTTTCAGATGATCATCCAGGGCAACGATTTCGACTCCCTTCAGCGTGCTGCGGACAAGATCATGGCGCGGATGAAGGCGCACAAGGGGATCGTTGAAGTCTCGACAAACTTCGAGTCAGGAAAGCCGGAGCTCTCCATCGATATTCTGCGTGAGAACAGCACCCATCTGGGCGTTTCGGCGCAGGAGATAAGCGGCATCATCTCTACGGTACTTTCAAGCGACAGGGCGATCTCGCAGTTTGAAGAGAACGGCAAGCAGTACGATATCACGATGCGGTTTTCCGACGCCTACCGTCACGACGTGGACGATCTGAAACGGCTGCAGGTCAAGACGGCCAGGGGCGACTTCGTTTCACTTGAAGGTCTGGTCAAATTTGTCGAGACCAAAGGGCCGGTCTCCATCAACCACTTCAACCGCCAGCGCCAGATCAGCATCTCGGCCAACCTCGACGGTATCCCTCTGGGCGAAGCGGTCAATACGGCACTCGACGGCATTTCAGAGGATCTGGGACCGAACATGAAGTACGGTTTCCTCGGGATGGCTGAAGAGATGAAGAAGATGGGCAAAGAGTTCGGCATCGCCTTCGGTCTTGCCTTTTTGATGATGTACATCATCCTTGCGGCACTGTACGAATCGCTGCTGCAGCCGTTCATCATCATGGTGGCGCTGCCGATGTCCTTTATCGGGGTCCTGCTGGCGCTGATCATTGCCGGCAAAAACTTCAACCTCTTTACGATGATGGGGATCATCCTGCTGATGGGGATGGTCGGCAAGAATGCGGTACTTCTGGTCGATTTCGCCAATCAGCAGCTGCGCAAAGGCTCAAGCGTCACGGAGGCGCTTGTCCTCGCCGGCGAAAAACGGCTTCGCCCGATCCTGATGACGACCTTTGCGATGGTCTTCGCCATGCTGCCGCTCGTCTTTATGAAAGGGGCGGGGTATGAGAGCAACTCGCCGATGGCGACCGCGATCGTCGGGGGGCTGATCTCCTCCATGCTGCTGACCCTGCTGGTCGTGCCGGCCATCTACAAGTTCTTCAGCCCGCTGGATATGTGGATGCGGAAGTTCTATGACCTGGACTTCATGAAGGATCAAAAAACAGGTGCAACAGCCATCGAAGATCTGACGAAATGAAGATAGCGATACTATGCAGCGTCAGCTTTTTGATACATCATTCTAAAATATAGAAACAGGAGCAGCGATCCTCTCGAAGGGGGCGCTGCTCCTGACCCTGCAGAGCTGCCTGAAACACAAAAACAGCTTTTCCCCAAACGCCTGCTCCATCTCACACCAATACAGTTTTATATTATTAAAAGTTATTAGCTTAATTTTATTTTTTAATATTTGAGATAATAATTTAATAAGTTTTTTATATAATTTCAATGCAACTGTATTATAAAAACCAGTTATCGTTCCTCTTTAAAAGGATTTCAAATGAACAGAAGAAAATTTCTTGGCAAAGGTGTTTTGGCGGCTTCGGCGATCCCTGCATTCTCCTTGTTTACAGGATGCAGCAGCAGTAGAGGAAACTCTTCTTCAATCGATCCGGTTTCCAATATTGATGCCCTGGCTTCGTCACTTAGAAGCGAAAAAGAGAGCAGTGATACGCTGCACAGCGACAGTTCCAATAATATTGCTTCCACTTCAACAAACAGCAACGCGGCTGCGCGCGTACTGATGGGTCCATCATTTGCCTCATCCCAAACGAGTCCGTTCTTTTCTGACAAGCTCCCGGCAACGACGCTTCCAGCGCTCTATCTGACGGGTGACGAGACATCGACGATGTGGGACAAATATGCGGCTTATAACGATGTGGCCTATCAGCAGTTCTCGCATCAATATACCAAGCTGACAGCCTCATTGCGGCTCTTCGACTATAAGAACACGCAGCAATCTACATCGCAGTACGCTCCGATGGCTTCGGCATCGTTTGCGCGGCAGCTCTCGCCGGCTATGGCGGAGGGTTTTTCATATTTTGATGCCGCTCTCGAGTATCTAAGGAACCATTTTAATGCGTCCGCGCTGGATGCCGTTACGGAACTTCTCAATTGGTTCAAAGGCAAGATGGAGGAGCTTGAGGGCTCGGAAAGTATTCTTTATGCGATCGCCACCTATTTATCGATCGATAAACTCCTGGAAGTCATCAGGAACAGGGCTATGTCTGATCTGAGTTTTGCCAACAGCAGCGAGGTGATGATGAGCTTTGCCAAGATGAGCGTGGCCGCGATTTCGCTGATAGGCTTGAACACATTGGACAAACTCTCCGCTGCTGCGGCCGAGACAGACCCTTCTGCGGGCAGCGCGTTTGCAGACATGTCAGTCGATGAGATCACCGCCTATCTCAACAGCATCTCGCTGCAGAGCAAACTGAGTCTATTGATGATGCAGATGATGGAACAGTACGTCACGAAGACGACTGTAGATGTTCAGGCGGCTGTTGCAGAGCTCATGTCGCAGGCGGGCGATAGTGAACTTACAGCCGAAGAGGCGGCGGCCAGAGATGAGATGATCGATAAACTGAAAACGCAATCCACTGTTATGGGAATCGTCGCGATGGTGATGAAAGCGCTTTTTGCGATGCTCTCCAATCAGGCGACCGGCGACGGTACGGCTGTCGCGACAGATGGCTTCAGCGTCGACAGCGATGCCGCCGATTTCTGGATGCTCTTCGGGAGTGACTCCCTGCCTCAGGACGAGGCCTTTATGAGCTATATGTCCGATCTTCAGACGGCCCTGGAGAACGGCGGTGACTTTGCAGCGGTATTCGAGCTTATCTCAGCCATGCGGACCAACTTTTCGACCCAGGCCGCGACCTTTGCATCCGATACGGAGAGCGACGCCTACACTTTTGCCGACATGATGGCCAACCTCTCCTTCAATTTTAGCGCGCAGACAGAGACCGACGCCTATAACTTTGCCACGCATATGGCGGATCTTGCCTACGGTTTTACGATGAAGATAGAAGACGATGCCTACAACTTTGCCTTTCAGGGCATGGAGTGGGGTTACCTTTTCGCTTCACGCGGCGAAGAGGTCGGTCTGATGGCAGACCGTATCTTGTGGATGGCGGTACAGATCGGCCAGATGGCGGACCGTATCGGTGAGATGGCGGACCGTATCGTCTATACGGAACAGCTTATCGTCTATACTGAGATGCTGATTCTTGACTTCGGCCTGCTTATCTACGGCGGCATGAAGATGATCACCAACCTGATGCTGACGGGGATGGCGCTTGTGCTTGATCGGGAGTGGTATACACCGACGGCGGAAGATCAGATCCTGACCCTCATCGGCGGAACGATGTCGCAGATGATGGAGAACATGCAGGCATATGCACTGGCGGTCCTTGCCAACCAGAATGTTCTCAGAGAGACGACGCTCAGCGCAATGGAGTGGGTCGACACATCCGAGCCTGTCGTTGAGACTACAGTTGCAACTAAGCTCTTCTAATGCCTCTTAGCAGATTTCTAGCCTCGGCCCTTTTGTCTGCATCGGCTTCGCTGTATGCGGTTACGGCCGAATCGGTCTATGCCGAGAGTGCGAAGCTCTTCGCCTTTGACAACCTCCGTTTTAGCGTCCACTCCAGCATCGAAAACGACTCGTCCGTCAAAGAGCGGGATTTTATTGTCGCAAAAGAGTCCAAAAGCGGCGACTCTTCGCTGCTGATCCGTTTCGGAAACCCGAACGATATACGCTGTACGGCGATCCTGGTCTGCAATGACGGTGAAGAGACGACAAACTATCTCTACTTTCCCGCCTTGAACCGCGTGCGCATCATTGCGCAGCACGAAGAGGAGAGCGAGGTGATAGGGCTGGGGATCTCCTACTCTGAGCTCGACGCAAAAGGGGGTGAGTTCGCACCGCTTGAAGAGATTGCTATCGATGGGACGCGCTATTTTAAAGTGACTAAAAAACGCGGCAATATCCGATCGGTCTATTTTATCGATATGGCGACGTCGATCATTAAAAAGATCGAGGTCTACACAGCCGGCAAACTTCAAAAAGAGGTGGTGATCGAGCAGGTAACGCAGGTCAATCAACGCGATCTTATCGTCAAATGGCATGTGAACGATCTGAAGAAAAACAAGAGGCTCTTTTATCGGATCGATGAAGAGTCGATCTCTTCTAAGTTGACACCGTCGTTGTTTTACAAGAATCGTCTTCAGCGTTGCATCTTTTAAAAATAGCGCTGTTTAAAATGTAGGGCATTACGTAGAGGATAAAGAGCAGGTTCGTCGTTAGCAAGATAGCCAGTTCAAATCCGAACTGCTGCATGAGCGAACCGCCGAAAAGCATACCCCCAAGCCCTATCAGCATACTGATATTCGAGAGAATAATCGGCTTTGTTACCGAGTCGAAACACTCCGTACCCCGCTCTTTGTAACAGATAAAGATATGGATGATCGAATCCGTCACCAGTCCGGCAAACAGGATCACGCTTAAAAGTGTCATGAGGGTTACCTCTACCTTAAGCAGGGCGTGAATGGCGATGAGCGTCGTCAAAGAGAAGAGTGTCGATAAGAGCACGGCGACGCTCTTATAGGTCTTGCAATAAAAGAGAAAGAACAAAAAGACAAAGCCGATGGAGAGGGTAAGCCCGATGGCGAACTCTTTTAGAAAAACCGACACGAAATGGCTCAGGTCGGCGATCTTGCCAAGGACCTCTATGGCGAAGCCGGGGTATTGCAGCTGCAGCTGCTCGAGCTGCGCTGTTATGGATTCGATATCGTCAGAGTGGGTGGTGATGGGGATAAGCATGGTGATGAAACTCTGTGTGTAATCATCGCTGAAGATCGGAATACCGCTCTCTGCCATTTCAGAGGCAAGCAGAAACTGGGCATAGCTCTGCGGCGTGGCACTCGCAAAGGGCGCTTCGGCAAAAAGCCGATAGGCCCGCTCCATATCATACAGCACCTTTCCGGCAACGATCTCTCTGGCGGTATGATCGATCCCGGCAAGTTCACGGGCCGTCTCCAGATCGCTGAAATCCTTCTCTTTGGCGGTGACCTGGATAACCAGGGGGAGCGAGGGCAGATGTTTTTTTTCAAAGGCATCGATCTTGGTGATGGTGTCGGATGAGCCCTTTATCAGATTGACCGGGTTGAGATCGATAGAGAGATTTTTATAGGTCACGAAGGTCATCATCACTATGCTGCTGAACACTATAAGGATGCCCTGCATATAGCTTTTCTTTCGTGTGAGCGGACTGTCGAGCCATTTGAACGGAAAGTAGAAGTTTTCGATCAGGTAGAGCCGCAAAAGTGTATAGCAGAGCAGAATGGAGAGACCCAACAGCATCATCGCTCCGAAGGTACTGATAAGCCCGAATTGTGAGAGATAGAGAAAAAGACTGCTTAATGCCGTTGTTCCGATCGACATGATAGTGCCGAAAGCCAGACGCGAACGGCTGATCTCCCCGGAATGCAGATAGTTAAAGAGGGTAAAGGCGTAGATGACCAGGAAGATGAGCGCCAGCAGGGATGCCGAATCGATACGAAAACCGCTGAGCAGCACGGCAAGCACCAGCAGCAGGTGATACATGCCGATCTCCGTCAGCATATTGATCCAATAGGTGAACGAGGTGATCAACAGCAGCAAGATGAGAAGAAACGGAGCGATGTAGAGGGCGTAGAACTTCGCTTCGTCGATAAAGTTGTTCATGATCTCCAGGCCGATGACGGATGTGCCGCTGTAGCTGTAGCCGGAGAGATGACAAAGGAGCGTGTTCTGCTGGGAACGGTCAAACATGAGAAGATAGAGTTTTGAACGGGCGTCAAGTTCATAGAAGTTCAGGATCTCGGATCTATCCAGCCACTCCTGCGCCTTTTTTTTATCGGGCAGTTCAATAAACAGATACTGGATATTGGCATCGAACCAGTGTTCTGAACCTTTTTTATCGGCACTCTGCGGGAAAAAACTGCTCCAGTCAATGCGTTCAATCGGGACCTGTTCGACAAGCAGATAGTTGACGAAGAGCAGCGCCAGAAGCAGAAGACTTTTTGCGGTTGTTTTCAAAAGAGCGCCTTTACGATGATACTTGCACTGTTTATCTGCGGCTTTTCTTTAGATGCAAGGTACTGCATAACGACACTGTACCCATTGCGGGAGAGGGTGATATTCGGAAACCATGTTATCTCACTCATACTATTATAGTAGCCCATCAGCAGATAGTTGTCAAAAGAGAGTTTGAGATCGCCAAATTCAACAGCATCAAACTTTGTTGCCAGTATGGCGGCATAGATGTTCTCCCCGTTTGAATCGGTATGCAGCCACTGCAGTTCAAGGTCGTTATAGATCTTTCCGTTCTTATGGTCGATACCTATGCCCACGGCGGAGAGCCAGCTGTATTCATTGATGATGGGCAGCTTGTCGCGCAGGCTTGTCTCCGCCCGTATGCCGTAGGAGCCTATCGTTCCTTCTGCGTAGAGGTTGTATTGGTTGTAGCGGTACCCTTCGACCTTTGTAATGGGGTCGAGATCGTTTTGGCTGAGATAGTCATCGAAGCTCTGTGAACTGTCCTCATTGTGCTCAAAAATCCTGACGGCATCAAGAAGGTCCTGATCGACTTCGATATAGGGGATCTCGGAATAGCGGTTCATCCATACCGCTCCGTAGTTCGCGGAAGCGCCGGTATATTCGGCCGCAATTACGATGCCTGCCTTTTCGGCGCTGAGCGTGCTGCTTGCATCGTATCTGTTTTTGATATTGGTATTGAGCGCCGGGCTGATCGAGTCATTGTAGACCGGCAGAAAGATCTCCTGGTTTATCTGATCGATGCTCCCTTTTCCCGCCGTGAGTGATTGGAAATAGGAGGGTAGAAAGGCATCAAGAATAAAGTTCAGGTAGGCACTGGTAAAATCCTGATGATCCGCATTATAAGGCTGTACGACTGCCTGGAAGCGCCACTGATCGTTTGCATAGTAGGTCACCCCCGCCATCAGAAGCGGAATGCGTCTGATGTTGATGTTCTGATCGTCAAAAAACTCCGCTCTCGCCGGATTGAGAAGATTGATCGTACTCAGATAATCGAGTACACCGAGCGTCCGGACATATTTTCCGATCTTGAACTCGAAGGCATCGCCCAGATAGCTGAGGGATGCCTGGTTGAAAACCGCACCGCTCTCGTTTCTGTCCTTGTAGACCATCACGCCCAGGTCGATATCGTAACGCTCCTCGCTTACTCTGCCTTCCATCAATGCCAGGAGATAAGGCGAAGTGGTGTAGGCATCGCGGTTGTTGATGTGGCGCACCATAAAGCTCTGTTTGAGAAGAAGATTGTCGAATAAGGCGTTGTCATCTGTTTGCGGTGCATAGGTGCCATCAGAAAAAAGC
>CAZNQJ010000015.1:0-11867 GCA_964575205.1 uncultured Campylobacterales bacterium
GTAAGCCACTCCAAGCGTTCTGAAACCCTTGTGCGCAAATGCCTCGACCTGAGCATAGGCCTCACTCTTGTCGAAATCATTGTTGCACAGTTCGATCACGACCTGCGGCGCCCCTTTGGTAACCGTCAGTTCGCTCCCGTCGGCGTTGAGCGATAGCAGCGCTTCGGTGCGTTTGCCGACCGGATCAAAGGGAAGAAATTTTTTAAGCGTGTAGCCGGAAAGTTTTTCGTACAGACCGTGCGCTTTGACATAGGTGAATATGGGCGCTTCTATGGGGTCTGAATTCTCTTCTTTGCAGGCCAGCGAAGCGTAAAAAAGCAGCGCATCCGCGTTTTCAAGCCCGTCCACATACGGTTCGGAGATCTTCATTTTGTTCTGCGTCAGCGTCCCGGTCTTGTCCGAACAGAGCACATCCATGCCGGCCAGCTCTTCGATGGCTGCCAGGTGGCTGACAATAGCCTCTTTTTTGGCAAGTACCGATGCGCCCACCGCCATCGTCACGGTCAGCACGGCCGGCATCGCCACGGGGATGGCCGAGATCATCAGCACCAGCGCAAAGACGAGCAGATCCAGCGTCGGTTCATGCCGGTAGAGACCGACGGCAATGATGACAGTGATCATCACGACGGTGATGGCGATCAGAAAATTTCCGACGTTGATGACCATTTTCTGAAAGTGGCTGCGTTCATCTTTCTCGGCTCTTGCCACCAGCTCCACCGTCTTTCCGAAGTAGGTAGCGGCGCCGGTCGCCGTGACTATGGCCGTCATCTCCCCCTGCTTGATGATCGCATTGGCATAGACCTCTTCTTTGGCTTCGCGCTGTACCGGAAGCGATTCCCCTGTCAGCGCAGACTGGTCGACAGAGAGAAAATCACCCCCGCCGATGAGCCTGGCATCTGCCGGAACGATATCACCGCTTTTGAGTTTGATGATGTCCTGCGGGACAAGTTCCCTTGCGGCCAGCTGCACCCATTTTCCGTCGCGCAGCACCAGG
The DNA here is from genome assembly GCA_964575205.1 of uncultured Campylobacterales bacterium. Classification (GTDB taxonomy): domain Bacteria; phylum Campylobacterota; class Campylobacteria; order Campylobacterales; family Sulfurimonadaceae; genus Sulfonitrofixus. Next base: position 995 of record CAZNQJ010000015.1, read on the forward strand.
GCCATATGCGCCAGTTTCTCCTTCAATACTCTGATCGCGTTGAGCGCTTTGGACTCCTGGTAGTAGTCGACGCCGCTGTTGACCAGCAGCAGGACCAGAATGATCGTGAAGTCTTCCCAGCGCTGCGCAAACGCCGAGAGCAGCCCCGCCACTTCGATCATCCAGGGAATCGGTCCCCAGAAGCGTCGAAACATGCGATGCCACTGCGACTCTTCTTTTTCACTTATCTCATTGTAGCCATGCTTTTTCAGCCCTTCTTCCGCCTGCTGAGTGCTGAGTCCCTCTGTTTCATCCACCTTAAAATCATCTTCTTGCATAATCCCGTCTCCTTTGAAGATTCTTTTGCCGCTGCACCGGGTCAAATAACATCTCTTTTTACACCTGTGACCTAAGAGATAAATGCAGTGCATGTTGACATAGTTTGATTATATCACTTTGAAAACGATTGATATTTAACAGAATGCGTTTCTTCAAGTCATAAATTCATCCACCAGCAGCTCCAATTCGCTTTTATTGGGTTTGCAACGGCTATTGTTACCGGATCGTAAATCAAAAGAGGGGTTAGTGGGTTATGAGGAGGCTACCCGAAAAGGGCAGCAATAAGTAAGTTTTAGAATCTGTAGCCCAGCCCGATACTTACAAGCATCGCGCTCGAACCGGAAAATGTTCCGTTGATGCCGTGATTGTCAGCTGTCGGTTCAACCGTACGGTCTTTTTTCATGTCATACAACAGTGCCGCACCGAGGTCGAATTCATCATTAACAGCCCAGCGGACGCCTATTGAACCGATATAAGCGTCATTGTCAGGCAGTTCAAACCCGAACGTGTCATTGGGAACCGGCGTTTCATCATAGGCAAACCCCAGCATCAGATCAATCGTATCGTCCAGGCTCTGAGTCAGACCGAGACGGAAGGTATTTGAATCGTTCCAGTTCTTGGCAGCTGGCTGCCCCGGGCCCATGGCCGGGATCTGGATATCCAGCTGATCGTATGCGGACCAGAATGCGCGTTCATAGACAAACTCCAGATTGGTGCCTTCCGCCAGATCAACATCGGTCGCCAGCGTAAGCGTCGCTGGCAGCGGCACTGTCACAGAAGCAGGTGTAGATGTCACGCCCATCGCTACATAGGTAGGATCGGTGATCTTTTGCCCGCCCTTTTCCGTCAGATCTACCTTTGAACGATAGGTAAGCGCCACTCCCCATGTTTCATACGGTTTATAGGAGAGCGCCAGGTTATAACCGGCATCCCAGCTGTTTCCTTCGAGGTCAAGTCCGGATGTTGATTTGACAATCCCTTCTGAGTAGACAAAACGCACACCCGCCGCAAAGGCAAGGTTGTCCATAATCCGGTATGAGATCGTAGGGTTGACTTCAATCACTTTGAGCGTGAACTCTTCTGCCAATGCGGCCTCTACCCCTTCCGGCCAACGCTTGGAAAGCCCCGCCGGTGCATTGACGGAGAGTCCGATACGGACATCCTTATCCTCGCCGATTGGCGCGCCGACAAGATAGATCTGCGGGACAAGAAAGTCTTCTGATGCACTCTGCGCAGTGTGCTCAGAATAAGCGCCGACCTGCCCGCTGAAATCGATCGGGTTCAGGTGGATATACATCGCGTTGAGTTCCAGATGTTTGTCGGAACTCATAAAGGCCATGTTTGCCGGGTTGTAGTAGGCTGCATCTGCCGTTGAAGTATTCGAAACATAGGCACCTGCTAGGGCTGTCGAATTCAGAGATTGTTCCGGGACCTTGTATCCTGAAGCCATAAGGGACGTTGCCGCAACGGCTGCGACCAATAGTTGTTTTTTCATCTGTTCTCCTGGTACTTTCGCCACCATTTACCTTCTGTTAAATGGCTGCGGAAAGCGAATTACGCTATTTTGCCATACATTATTTATAACTTTCTATAATAGCTCCTTTTTTTCACAAAAAGAAGCTATTTTTGCAGTTGTACGTCTACGCCTGGTCTTCAAAAGAGTAAAGCAACTCGATCTCCTCTTTCCAGATCGACTCGTCGATCGTCTCCAGTATCAGAGGAATATCATCCATACGCTTGTCATTCATGATAAATTTAAAAGCGTCGAGTCCGATCTTCCCTTTGCCGATGCTGTCATGGCGGTCCACATGCGAACCGAGCTCCGGTTTGGAGTCGTTGATGTGCATTCCCATCAGGTAGTTGAACCCGATGACCTTCTCAAACTCGGCCCAGGTCGCATCGTAGACCTCTTTTGTCCGTATATCGTAACCGGCGGTAAACATATGGCAGGTGTCGATACAGACGCCGACGCGCGATTTGTCTTCGATCTTGTCGATAATGTGTGCGAGATGCTCAAATCTCCAGCCGAGGTTGCTCCCCTGGCCCGCAGTGTTTTCAAGGACCAGGCTGACCCCATGGGTCCGCTCAAGCGCCCGGTTCATGTTTTCGGCAATGGCGTCAAGACACTCCTCTTCACTCATCTGTTTGAGATGCGAACCCGGGTGGAAGTTGAGGCGGTCAAGCCCCAGCAGCATACAGCGCTCCACCTCATCGGCAAAGGCGTCGAAAGATTTGGCACGCTTGTCGAGTTCAGGGTGTCCCAGGTTGATCAGGTAGGAGTCGTGCGGCAGCACATGTTTGGGCAGGATGCCGCTGAGCTCCAGATTCTTTTTAAACAGATCGATCGTTTCGGTATCAAGCGGCTTTGCCGTCCACTGGCGCTGGTTTTTGGTGAACAGGGCAAAGGCTTTTGCCCCGATCTTCATCGCATTGAGCGGGGCATTGAAGACCCCTCCCGCAGCCGAGGTGTGGGCACCGACAAATTTATTACTCATTTTTATCCTTTAATGTTTTTTATATTAATACGCCAAACGAACAAAGTCCGTTTGGCTGCGCTAACGCTGAGTTCTCCTCGGCGGAGAGCCCGCGCACAGTTACCGTGCTTGATTTCCTGCCTAGTTATACATCAAACAGGTCCGTTTGGCTGCGCTAACGCTGAGTTCTCCTACGACTCGGCATTTTCAGAGAAACATCCCTTCGGGAGCGGTATCCTTGTTTTCACAGAAATGTCAGCCAGCTGAGCGTTATACTCATTTTGTGCCTCCCATGCACTGCATTGTTGATGCTTGTCGGCGGAGAGCCCGCGCACAGTTACCGTGCCTGATCTCCTGACTGTTATACATCAAACAGCTCCGTTTGACTGCGCTACTGTTTTTTGATCTTGACGAGAACGCTGTTTTTCCTGTCATGAAAATAGATCTGCTTTGAGGTGATCCTATACTCTATATCCACCCCGTCATCTGTGATCTTCTGCTCAAACCCCTGCGCATTTTCAACCAGATTTCTGCCCTTGTAAATGGGGTTTGAGCGCAAAATGTTTTCAAGCAGCGTATCGGGGTATTTGGCGCTCAGATACTCGGCATTGAAACTGCTTTTGCTCATGCACCCTTCCCCCTCGACGCAGATCAGACGCTCTACCTCGATCTTCGCCACCGGCTGAGAGGCCGAAAAGAGTTCGAGAGCGACCATCTCATCACTGCTTCTGAGATAGCCGGTATCGGCAAATTTGAGTTTGGGCGACTTCAAAATTATTGTCGCCGCATCGAAGTGGGTAAAAGGTTTTGCCACGCACCCGCCCAAAAGCAGGATGAGAATGCTAACCCATAGGATATAAAATTTTATCATGTACCGCGTCGCACGCCTTCAATATTTCATCACTCAAGGTCAGATCCATTGCCGCCAAAGAGGCATCCAGCTGCTGAGGCGAAGTGGCCCCGATTATGGTCGAAGCGACAAAAGCGAACTGTTTGCTCCAGGCTATGGCCATAGTCACCGGGTGCAGAGCCGCTTCATGCGCGATGCGGATATACTCCTGGGTAGAGGCCAGTGTCCTGTCGTTCATAAAGCGCTGGGCCATCAGACGCTGGCGCTGGTTCGGCGACTTCAGATAGTCGCTGAAACGCCCTTTCCCATCGGGGTTTTGGTTGTACTTCCCACTCAGTACGCCCCCTGCCAGAGGCGAATAGGGCAGAAGCGAGATCTTCTCGTTGAGAGCCAACGTCGAAAGTTCGTCCAGGAAACGGCGGTTCAAAAGCGAAAAATTGTTCTGGATCGACTCGAACCGCGACAGTTTCTCATACCTGGAGACACCGAGCGCCTTCATCGTTCCGTATGCCGTGTCATTGGAGGTACCGAGGTAACGCACTTTACCGCTCTGCACCAGCCTGTCGAAGGCTGCCATGGACTCTTCGATCGGCACAACGGTATCGGGCCAGTGCATCTGATAGAGGTCGATGTAGTCCGTCCCCAAACGCCTAAGTGATCCCTCGACAGCCCGTTCGATGTGAAACCGGTCGATCGCGGTAAGACTGTGACGGATCGGCGGCACGAACCACCCCGATGCCGCCCCGGCCACCTTGCTCGCCAGAATGATGCTCTCACGCGGCTTTGTCTTCAGCCAGCGCCCCACGATCTCTTCGGTTATTCCGACTAAATTATTCTGGGGAGGAACCGGGTAGAGTTCCGCGGTGTCGTAAAAGTTGACCCCGGCGTCATAGGCCTTGTCCATAATCGCAAAGGCGGTCTTCTCATCCGGAACCTGTGTCCCGAAGGTCATCGTACCCATACAGATAGGACTTACTCTCAATCCTGATCGACCGACATATCGATACTCCATACTTCACCACCTCTATGACCGCACTAATCTAATGGCTAATTGTAGCAAGTTGTAAAGATGAAACGCTTAGGAACTTCTTTTAGCTCTGATTTATTAGTAGTTATGCCAGAAAATAAAATCTACCGCCAGAGTAAAAAGAGACGTTTCATCTTTTCTCCATAGTTCCATGATGCTATTGCCGCTGAATATATGCTCATTATCGCCTAAGACATTTTTTGTTGCCTGACATTCGCCCTGTGCACGGGCGAACAATTGATTATTAATTCACCACAATATAGGTGTGCTTTCTTCTTGGTAGTGCTACAATGTATATAATAAACACATGGGAAGGTTTTACATGCTAGAAAAATCGACAGATCTTCATACTAAGTTCTGGGAAATATTCTCAAAACAGAACAGGCATAAAATTGATGAGTTTAAACTGTATATGGATAAATTTGCCATCAATTTCAATCTCTATAAAGATGGGAACTTCATAGAGCAATCCCTGCCTTTCGACGTTATCCCACGGATCATCTCTAAAACAGAATTCACCAAGATCGAAAAAGGTCTGAAGCAGAGGGTCCAAGCTTTAAACCTATTTTTGGAAGACTTATACACTGATGCCAAAATCGTCAAAGAGGGCATTGTCCCTCAGGAGTTTGTGGAACAAGCAAGCGGGTATTTAAAAGAGTTTGTGGGATTCTCGCCTTCCAAGAAGATCAGAACGCATATCAACGGTATCGATCTTGTCAAAGACTCTGCAAATGATGAATGGGTTATTTTAGAAGACAACTTGCGCGTTCCGAGCGGGGCGAGCTATCCTCTCTCTATCCGCGATACCTACAGAAAGATCTATCCCGATTTTTTCGAGACCCTCAACATTGAACCCATTAAGAATTATCCGAAAATCATCGGCGATGCCATGGACTATGTCAACACGGGCGGGATCAATGTTCTGTTAACACCGGGACGGTTCAATTCGGCCTACTATGAGCACAGTTATCTTGCAGAAAAGTCAGGTGCTCTTCTTGTTCGACCTCAAGAACTGACTGTGGTTGATAAAAAGGTCTATTTTAAAAACTACAATGGAAAACTGATCCGTGTCGGTTCGGTCTACCGTCGGCTTGACGATGACTTTCTGGATCCCAAATTTTTCAATCCGGAAAGTCTCATAGGGGTTCCGGGAATTGTCGAAGCTTATCTTGCCGGCAATGTGGCCTTGTTGAATGCGATAGGAAACGGTGTAGCAGATGACAAGGGTATCTACTATTTCGTCCCGAAGATGATCAAGTACTATCTTGGCGAAGAGCCCATACTCAAAAATGCGCCGACTTACCTTCCGTACTTCAAAGAGGATATGGATTATGTTTTCAACAACATGGAAAAGCTGGTGATCAAAGACGTTGCCGAGGCTGGTGGGTACGGGGTTCTTTTCGGTCATTCGATGTCTGCGATACAGATCGAAGATCTCAAAAGTATTATCAAAGCCAACCCCAGACGCTTTATTGCCCAGGAGTTGATAGAGTTTTACGATGAAAAATGTTATCTGAACAAAGAGCTCCAGGATAGAAAAGCGGATTTTAGGGCCTATGTTGTTGCGGGTGAAGATATAAAAGTCTGGAACTGTGGGTTAACGAGGTACGCGCTTGAAGAGGGAAACTACCTGGTCAACTCTTCACAGGGCGGCGGATTTAAAGATACCTGGGTAATGGAGTTATAGTATGGAAAAATATGTCACAGGAAATGTAGCGACAAACTTATACTGGCTTGGAAGATATCTGGAGCGCACTGCGACCACCTTGTGCGAGATCAACATCGCGTATGATAACGTCATCGATATCGACAAAGAGGCCGGCGTCAAGCTCTATGATAAATATGATATTGCATTGAGATACAAGAACGCCTATGATTTTTTGAAAGAAGCTATCTTCGGTGACCATAATGCGAACATCTTGAATATTCTCACGTATGCAAGAGAGAATGCGATCATCTGTCGTCATCTTCTGGATAATGAAGCGTTTGGCGAGATCATAGAGCTTCACGGACTCTTTTCAAACACCTACAACAATGATCTGGAAATCGATTACAAGCTGATCGATCATGCCCAATCTCTGATCGGTGAGATTTGGTATGCAAGTTCAATGCGAGAACACCAGCAGATCAGCGACTCCTTTTTCAAGTTAGGCAAAATTGTAGAAGAAGCCGACTATCGCATACGGTTTCATGAGGGGGAAGGAGAAGAGATCATCACCTCTTTGTACAATGAAATTGATGCCATTACGGAATTTTTATTGAGCGACCATGAGACTTCACCGGAGCCAACTGCAGAAGTAGCTGCTACTCAGGATGAACGTCTGACGGAACTCAATCAAAAAATCGATAAGATCATTATTGGGTAGACTCTTGCCGGGGAGGAAGTCTTCCTCACTGAACCTTGCGGCGTTCCTGGTCACGGTTACGTCGCCTCTTCTTTTCGCACATCGACCATGACCGACAGATTACTGTTACCACTACTGAATACGACACCTTTAAGCGGTGAGATGTCATGATAATCTCTACCCGAACCCAGCAGTATATGTTGCTCTTTGGGAATGATGTTGTTCGTCGGATCAAATTCCACCCAGCCGGCATTAGGTATATACACTGCAAACCAGGCATGAGATGCATCCGCCCCAAATAGTTTCTTTTCCCCTTTTGGAGGCAGGGTCTCAATGTAACCGCTCATATACTTCGCCGGCAGACCAATGGTTCGCAATGCGGAGATCGCGAACTGGGCAAAGTCCTGACAGACCCCTCTCTTCGCTTCAAAGATCTCTTCCACCGGTGTTGTGATATCACTAAAACCCGATAAAAAGGCAAAATCATCAAAGATGCGTCCCATAAATTCTTCGGTGGCCTCAAAAAGGTCCCTGTTCTCCTGAAAAGAGTCACGGGCATACGCTTCGATCTTTGATGAGCCGTAGGGAATCAGATCGGATTCAAACAGAAACTGTTTTGCATACAGGTCATCTTTATTAAAGCTCGACAAACGGGTAATCGCCTCAGCATAGGTAATACTGTTCTTTTTGGCACTGCGCAGATACGCTTCGATCTGTTCCGGGGAGATCTCTACTTTGGACTTTCCGATAACGGAAAGAACCTGGTGAGGCGCCCGGATCAACATATGGGTATTGGTATTGCCGAACATGTCTTTAAAGTCATACGACTCGTAAACTTCAGGGTTTATCTCTAACGAAAAGTCCAAGACCTTTTGATACAGGGTATCCTTTGGTTTCAGTCTCGCAATATTATGACTGAAGGTCACGCTGCTTTGATAGATAAACTCTGTCTTGTGGTAGATATCAAAGATCATGATCACTCATCATTGTGCGAGAAGTAGGTGTGTGAAAATGCATCGGAACACTCCAGGTATAGGACAGCTAATTTGGATAACACCTTGTCAAGTTCCGAATACACCCCTTCTTCATCTTTGATCTCGAGAAGAGGCTTAAGCTCCATGGTTTCCAGCAGACCCTGTGCTCTCATAATCGTTTTCTCATATTTGGTCCATGTTATTTTGGCCTTCGGCAGTAAAGCAAAGTCTTCCAAAAGTGCGCGTGTCATATACATCAGTGATTTAGGGTATTGGACATTCAGCAGTAAAAACTCAATAACACTCTCCAGTGTAATAGCACTTTTATAAAGCGCTCTATACGCATTAAACCCTGCATTGGAATTGAGCATGGCTTCTAAAACATCATGCTCAACAGCCTTGTCTAACCGCAGACAGAGCATCGATCTGGCTTTGGAGACCATCAACAGGGCTGATTCGATCATAAATCCGATGTCATAAAGGATCAGTCCCTGTTCTTTAAAGATGCTTTCATTGACAAGCTCTTTGTAGGCCATCAAATAGATCAGCGTTTTCTCGAGTTCACTTGCGACAACCAAGGTAGAATCAAATTTTCTGTTTGCAAAAACAGACCACTCTTTTTGCATCTGTGTGAAGAGGTTCCACGATTCTGAGGTCAAAATGTCTTTCAGGTTTATATTGGCAATCGAAAGCATTGAAATGGTGAATGAAAGCGAACCCGATCGGTTGGTGTTTTTAACAACGGAAGTGATCTCATCCATTGGAAAGGCCTCAAGGGTATCTTGTTTACGGGTATCTAAAAACCCGGGGTAGGTCATTGTCATATGGGTCATGGCCCTGTGCAAGATGACTTGAGACTCTTTGGAAGTGGCAACCTCATACCGATAAAAATTAGTGATTTTCTTAATCACATGCAAAATCAGTCTGGTGGTAGCGATAGCTCTTGACAGGTATCTGCCGAGCCAAAAGAGGTTTTCTGCCTTAAGTGTTGATATCTGGTCAATCGACGTTTCTGAATAATGCTTGGTTTCCAGTGCATTGACCGGATCGATTTGAATGGACTCCTTGCCAAGTATCCATAAGTCTTTACTGATGCCGCCTTGATTCAAAGAGAGAAAGAGGTTCTCTTTATTGTCGGACATCCGCACCAGTCCGCCGTTCATAACGCTGTACGCTTCGCCTCTCTTGATACAATAGGCCCTGATAACCGCTTTTCGTGGTTCGACCTTGCCGTTTGAATAGTACGGAACGGTCGAAAATTCGACCTCTTCCTGTGCCACATACTGATGGGGGCTACGCATCAACACAGCCGCCAGCTCTGTACGTTCATCTTCAGAGAGTTGTTTGCCGAAATAGATCTGGATCTTTTCTGTTCTGTCTATTTTTTTTACGATGAGCTTATCGAGATTCTTTAAAACATAGTCAAGTGCTTTTTTTTGGCCGCACCACCACGTTGCAATTTGCGGAAGGATCAACTCTTCTTGCAAAAAGTATTGTGCGATCTTCTTCATAAAAGGGTTCAACCCGACATTCTCGGCAATGGCACTGCCTATGGGATTGACCATGTTGACGTTGTTGTTTCGCATAGCCCCGACAAGGCCGGCGACACCCAGCCTCGAGCTGTTATTCAATTCAAGCGGATCGCTATACCTGTCATTGACTCTGCTGAGAAGTGTTTTGACCTCTTTTAAGCCGCTGAGATTTTTAAGCCAAAGCGCGTTGTTCTTCGTCAACAGGTTCTCTCCCTGGACCAGTTCAATACCCAGATGGGAACTTAAAAACGCATGCTCAAAATAGGTCGCATTATGCGGTCCCGGGGTCAAAAAGGCGGCTTTAGTGATGTCCCCGCCCGTAAGATCGTTGAGCAGCTCTTTATAGTCCCCTAAAAAAGGGGCTAATCTTCGTATTTCGATGTCGGGGTAGAGCTCCGTAGCGACGACATTCATCGTCAGTCTGTTTCCTATGGTGTAGCCCAATCCCGAAGGCGAATGGGTCTTATCGCTGATAACCCACATCTTGCCGTCAGGCCCTCTGGCTATATCCGCCGCATACATGTTAAGGTTGAAATCTTCTTTAAAACCGAAGTCAAAAACTTCCGTTGAAAAGCCCTTATGGGCGAAGACTACCTCTGCGGGTATGATATTATCCTTAATCAGTCGCTGCTCAGAGTAGAGATCTCTCAATATCAAATTGATAAGCTTAGCCCTTTGTTGAAGCCCCTTTGAAATGTCGGCCCACTCTTCGCCTTCAATCACAAAGGGGATAGGGTCAAATTTCCATAAACGGTTTGCGGGTTTGTCATTATCGTCGTAGATATTATAGGTGACACCGTTGTTTTCCAGGTGCCAGTCAATTACCGCCTGTTTCTCTTTAAGGACTTCCAGCCCGGCATTTTCTATGTTGTCAATGATCTCTTTCCAACATGCTTTGATAGCATTTTCATCATCATAGATCTCATCTGAAGATGACTCTGAAACATAACTATCGAAAATCCGCATTTACTGTTTGGCCCACTTTCTTCTTAGATCTAAGGTATTTGGGTACTCTGCACTTGCAGACACTTCTTCAAACAAGAAGACTTTATCCGTCTCTTTATCTTTTGCCAATACGGCGCGTTTGGCCCCGTTTACATTTCGCATGCTCTGTTCGATATAGGCAGGTGTCACATACTCCAAACGGCCCTGGGTATGGTTGAACGGCTGGAATCGGTTGTATCGGCGCGACTCCGCTTCGTTGCTGTTGACCGGGAAAGTGTCGTACGTTCGTCCGCCGGGGTGGGAAACATAGTATGTCATACCGCCGATCGATCTCTGGTTCCATAAATCAACAATGTCGAAAACCAACGGCGTATCCACCCCGATGGTCGGGTGCAGTGCTGACCACGG
>CAZNQJ010000016.1:0-11724 GCA_964575205.1 uncultured Campylobacterales bacterium
CGCTTTTATGCAGCAGGAACTTTTCCGGTATGTCCACAATGTCCAAACGGTTGAACCGACAGAGATAGCGGCCGCTTTACATAAGGCGAGGTCGATGGACGGCTCCTTTGTGGATGAAAAGATCGATCTGGAGAGTATAATAAGATACTTCAAGCAATAGAATGAAGAAGAGCACAGAGCAGCTCTCTTTCTGAGAACATTCAGGGGTTTATTGGCGCCCCAATAAAGATGACTAATATAGCAAAGGGAAATCATGAAAAACAGTAAAAAAAGTCTGGCAAGCCAGCAGCGTGCAAAAAACAAAAAAGAGGAAGGCAAGGCAAGAGTGCAGGCCAAAGCTTTCGAGAAGGCAGAGAGCAAACGTACTAAAAAAGCACCTGTGCACAAAAAGAGCACTGCAAAAAAAAGCGAGAACTCTTCACAGGAGGGTCACGCCCAACCGGCAGCCGGCAGCGATAAAACAGAGAAGGCCTATAAACTTTTAGCGCTGCAGGAGTCGATCTCCAACTCTCAGGCCAAAACGCTTATCGACCGCGGTCTGGTCTATGTCGGTAACAAAAAAGTGGTAGTGGCGCGCGGTGAACTGCCGCTGAAATCGACATTCAAGATCTCAGAGATCGCCAAAGTCACGCCGATTTATGAAGATGAAGACCTTCTGGTTGTAGATAAACCCGCTTTTTTGAATGCAGATGAAGTGGAGCACCAGTTTCCGGGAACGCAGCTCCTGCACCGTCTGGACCGCGAGACCAGCGGGGTGCTGATTCTGGTGAAAAATGAGGAGTTCCGCGCCAAAGCTATTGCCGAGTTTAAAAAGAAAAATGTCTATAAAGAGTACACGGCCTGGGTAGAGGGGATGTTTATTGATACCATCGAGATCAATAACCCGATCATTACGGAAAAACGTCATAACAAGGCCTATTCGAAGATATCGCCGCTGGGAAAACCGGCACACACCGAAGTGACACCGCTGGAGGTGGTCGGTAAATACTCAAAAGTCAAGGTGGTGATACAGGAGGGGCGGACGCATCAGATACGTGTGCACCTTCGCTCAATAGGATTTCCGATCGTTGGCGATGAACTGTACGGAGGAAGACGAGGCAAACGGGTGATGCTGCATGCGCACAAAGTGGTCCTGCTCGGCAAGACATTTGTCGCCGAAGAGCCGAAGATCTTCGCCCACTACTCTTCGTAAATTATCAGATGGACCCCTTTTATTAAGGTGATTGAAAAAAGAGTGTGTTAAGATTGGTGACTAATACTTAAAGGCCGCCCCTGAGATCCGTGAAAGGTTACAGCGGTGCCCTGAAACCGGAAGTACACATGAAGTTTTTTCATTTATTCTGCGCGTTGCTTCTCTCGTCCGCTCTTGATGCTCAACAGACCTTGCATCAGGCACGGGTAGAAGAGAACCTGTTTATTATGAAGATCGTGGCGTTGGTTGTTCTTCTTTTAGCGGCATTGCCATTTCTCCTGCGAAAACTGGATGCCCGATTAAAACAGTCGGCGCCGCAAAGTTCCCGGGCTGATGAAGAGTTTTTAGAAACAGATGCGGCGAATTTTTCATCAGAGGCTCTAAAAGAGGATGAAGTTGATCAGAGTGATATTGACCCGATAGAGAGTGCGTTAGAGGCGCTTTACATCGAGCATAATATTCCTGAAGAACAGCGGACGAACTATGAAGAGATGTACCGCCAATACCTGGAGGTGCAGACGGGAAGGGCGGCTGTTAAAACAGGCTCTTTTGATATCAATACCGTTTTCGAAGATGTTACCAACAGAATACATGCCATTGAGTACGAACGCAATTTTGAACTTGTTTTCAATATTGATGCCAATGTCCCGCCTCAAGTGATCGGTGATGTCGACCGCATGACAGATGTGCTTCTTTTTGTTCTGCATAATATTATCTCCAAAAGTGACACCCGCCTTGTAGAACTGCAGATTAAACAGCTGAGTATTAAGGGCAATGCCCTTCATTTAGAGATTTTTATTCCATACGGAAAAGATAACTATCAAAAGGAAAATCTGAATGTCTTTATGCCATTTGGCAACGGGACCTCTCCATTGGGACTGGAGCTTTATCTGGCAAGAGCGTATGCCCGCTTGATGCATGGTGATGTCACGCTTGTACTTTGCAATGCCAATGACAGTGCTTTTGTGATCGACTTCAAACTCTATTTGACAAATCCGAGCGAGATGCGCCACTACCGTCTTCCTTCCAAAACCATGATCGGCCACAGTGTTCTTCTGGTGGATGATCATGTGGAGTCGGCTTTAGCCGTTAAGAATATGTTTGTCTATTTTAAAAACGAGGTTGATCTGCTCTCCTCCAAAGAGCTTTTCAGCGCCCTTGAGATGCTTGAAGACTATGATATCGTCGTGATCCAAGAGCGTTATTTCTCCTACAAATTAATTGAAAAAGTGAAAGCGATCAAGTTGTCCAAAGATATTAAAGTGGTCTCTCTCAATAAAAATCAAGGGTATAAACACACCGTAGAAGCGACCGTAAATCTGCTTGACGGCGAGATCTGCAAACCGGTTACTGTCCAAAAAGTTTTTGATCTTTTAGTTTCTCTTTATTCAACAGAAGAAAACCCGGGAACCGGAGCGATGTAGAGATGGAAAAGATCAGCGGCTATATGCAAAATAGTGTAGCTCCATTGCTCTATACGGTTTTGCTGATGCTGTCTATCAGTTTGACGCTCTATTTTATCTACAGACTTTACAAGGCGAAACAGACGATCAAGGCATTGACGCTCTCTTTGGAAGAGGCAAATTTAGACAGAACGAGTTTTATTGCCAACGACGACTTTAAAGAAGATGCCAATACAGATGAAGAGAACGCTCTCGATTCAGTGAGCGGCGGCGCCAGCTCCCTGTTGCAACAGGAGCTCGAGGCATATCTGCTCAAAGAAGAGGATACGGCAAAAGAGGCAGCGTATCATTTTGCAGAGCTTAGTGCCGATTTTGTCGATTTCCTAAAAATAAAGTCGGGCAGGATACAGCCCAATAATGGTGCTTTTTCATTCGGCGATATGCTCGACGATCTGGCAAAAAGCCTGCGATCGCAACTTTCGCGCATGCAGGTGGAGCTGATCTTTCATATTGATACGAAGGTGCCCTCAAGATTATATGGCGACAAGCGCAACATCCGTCTTTTGCTCTATCACCTGCTCTCAAATATAGTGCACTACCGACCCGATTCTCAACTTTTGCTCTATGCCGCGAGTCAAAAGGAGGGAGACGGACTTCGGTTGAAGTTTCGTGTTGAAGGGGGTACTTTTGGCGAAGGTGTGGAGGATCTGAGCACTTTTTTTCTGCCGTTTACAGAAAGTCCCTTTGATGAGAGTATGCGAATCGAACTCTATCTTGCCCGAGCATTGGCAAGAATGATGAAAGGCGACATCAGGGCCGCAAGAGAAGAGGCGGGAAAGGTCGAATTTGACATCGACCTTCTTTTGGCTGAGGAAAAACCGGAAGAAAAGCGTTATTATCACCTCCCTTCACGCAGCATGCTCGGCCGCAGGATCTTGATAGTAGAGACGAACGAGATGCTTGCCGAGTCGATCAAAAATATGTATGAATATTTTAAAAACGAGGTTACGCGCATCGCATCTTCCGAATTCATACAGGCGCCGGAAATGATGACAGAGTTTCATACGGTTGTGTTGGAAAAAAGCTTTCTGGATCTTTCGCTTACAGAGAAGATCCGTTCGATAAAGCGAACGAACAAGGTAAATGTGGTGCTTCTGTTAAGTGCAAAAGAGCAGATACATTACACCGCTCCGCTCGGTGCTGTCGACAGGCTCCTGGTAAAGCCTGTGACGATACAGAGCGTATTCAACACGATCATCAAGCTCGAGGAGACGAAAAAGAGACCCGCCCTGAGCAGAGGGGTGGAGCAGAGTGCCGATGCCCACTTTAAAGGCGATGCCAAACAAAAGGTCTTTGAGGAGTTTCAGGGCAGGCGCGTCCTGATCATAGACAATGATGCAGAGAATCAAAAGAGGCTGATCGCATTGCTGGGACGATCCGGCATCAACCTCTCATTGGCGAAAAATGCCAATGAGGCCCTGTGGATGCTCGAAAAGCTGTCTGCCTTTGATTTTATCCTTCTTGATGGCGGAATCGACAGTGAGAGCAGCGTGCCTCTTTCGCAAAAAGTCCGCAGGATGAACCGTTATAAAGGGGTCCCGATCGTTCTGATGGGAGAGGAAAATACAAACCCCCATCTTTCCGTCATCGATGAGACAGTCAAAAAACCGGTTCAGGCAGAGCTGCTTTTTACACTTTTTAACCATTATCTCACCACAGAGATCTCTTTATCAAGAGAGGATTATGCGAACATACCCAAGATTGCATTTATCAATACGGTCTCACTGGCAGCAAGGGACGGTTTCGAGATGGCAAGTTTTGATGAAGGACTCTATGCCGATATTTTAACCGAGTTCATGGAACTCTACGGTGCTTCGGCTGTGAAGATGAACCATGCCCTGGTTAAAGATGATCTGCAGACGATTAAAAAGCTCTGTCTGGATGTCAAAGGGGTCTCAGGCAATATCGGGGCCTACAGACTCTCCATCATCATGGCGCAGATCCATGCTGCGATCTCAAATGACAAGCTGAATGATCTGATAGGCTTGATGAATCAGTATCAGCCGGAACTCGAACGCGTTAAAAAAGAGATTCTTGCCTACTTAAAAGGGGCAACGCCTTTCATGTGACGGCATTATCTCTTTATGCCATATACCCTGTTTTTTGTGACAGCGACAATGAAGCAAGTTTTCGCTATAATGCGCTACTTTTTCTGGCAGCACCGCTGCAGCAGAGATTATAAACAACAAAGAGGAGACACAGCGTGTTCGAAACATTGACAGACTCGTTTACATCGGCAATTAAGAAGATCCGTTTTCAAGATGATGAAAAGGCCCTTAAAAAAGCCCTTGACGAGCTTAAAAAGTCACTGTTAAAAGCCGACGTACACCACGCTGTCGTGCGTTCTCTTATCGCCGAGGTCGAGCATAAGACCAAGATGGCCGGGATCGGAAAAGATCAATTCCTTTCTGCCATGCGAGAGAGCCTTAATGCTATCTTGAATATCAAAGGGAACCGGGGTTTTGTCTTTGCCGCAAACCCGCCGACCGTTATCCTGATGACAGGTCTGCAGGGTTCAGGAAAGACAACAACGACCGGCAAGCTGGCGCTCTACCTCAAAGAGCAAAAAAAGAAAAAAGTACTGATTATCGCAGCCGACCTTCAGCGTCTGGCAGCGGTAGAGCAGCTTCGCCAGATCACGCAAAAGATCGATGTCGATCTTTTTGAAGACGAGCAGGGCGATCCGGTCTCTGTCGTCAAAGCGGGTCTGGAAAAAGCACGGGCCAATCTATACGATGTTGTTCTGATCGATACGGCAGGCCGTCTTGCCATTGATGAAGCGCTGATGGGCGAACTTAAAGCGGTGAAAGAGGTGGCCAAGCCGTCCGAGATCTTCTATGTTGCCGATTCGATGACAGGGCAGGACGCCGTACGTACCGCGACAAGTTTTAAAGAGCAGATCGGTATCGACGGGGTCATTCTGAGCAAGTATGACGGCGATTCCAAAGGGGGTGTTGCACTCGGTATCGCCTCTCAGGTAGATGTCCCCCTCCGTTTTATCGGCAGCGGCGAAAAGATGGAAGATATCGAGCTCTTCCTTCCTGAACGCATCGTCAACCGTCTCATGGGCTTCGGTGACATCGAAGGTCTGGCCGAAAAGACGGCTAACATTATTGATGAGAAGAAGGCCAAAGAGCTCTCCAAAAAGATCAAAAAAGGGAAGTTCAACTTCAACGATTTCCTGGAGCAGATGGAATCGATGAAGAAGATGGGGTCGATGAAGTCCATTATGGGCATGATCCCGGGAATGGGCGATCTCTCCAAAGCCTTGAAAGATTTTGATATGGAGAACTCGAAAGAGATCCGCCAGATCAAAGCGATGGTCTCTTCGATGACACAAAAGGAGCGTGAAGATCCGGATCTGCTCAACAACAGCCGCAAGATGCGGATCGCTGCAGGGTGCGGTATGAGCCAGATGGAGGTCAACCGCGTCCTGAAGCAGTTTAAAAACGCGGCGAAGATGGCCAAGAAGTTCTCCGGCAAAAAAGGGATGCAGGACCTGCAAGCCATGATGGGGCAGATGAAAGGCGGCGGGTTCCCGCGTTGAAGCGTGCATAAACGCAGATCGTGTCTTCTTCGGAAGGCACTCTTTTGCGTTTAACGGCAAACCTTGGGACATTGTCAGTGTCACAAGGCTTGCCGTTAGGCAAAATTAAACATATACAGCATGTTGAAATAAAACATGCGCAGAGAAGGACAAATCTATGGCAACAGTTATCAGACTAACTCGAATGGGTCGTAAGAAACAGCCGTTTTACCGTATTGCAGTAACAGATTCACGTAAACGTCGTGATGGTGGTTGGATCGAACTTATCGGTCACTACAACCCGATGACCGAAGAAAAAACAGTCGTTGTCGACAACGAACGTCTTGACTACTGGTTAAGCGTAGGCGCTCAAATGAGCAGCCGCGTTAAAAAAATCACCGGTAAGTAATCATGGTTGTTGATTTCGTCGCACAATTCGCTCGGATGATCGCCAACTACCCTGAAGATGTTCAGGTAGAGGCACATGAAGGTGATGACATGATTGAAATCGTTTTACATGCAAACCAGGCCGATGTAGGTAAACTTATCGGCAAAGAGGGCAAGATGATTGGTGCGATCAAAACACTTATCTCCGGCTGCAAAGCTAAAGACGGTAAGGGTTACCGAATCAATGTCGAAGCCATCAACTAAAGATCTCCTTCATGTCGCTACTCTGGGCCGTACAGTCGGTCTGCACGGGGATATGAAGTTTCACGACAAGAGTGATTTTCCGGAGCAGTTTGTAGAAGGGGCAACCTTTTACACCAAAGACGGCAAAACAGTGACGATTCAAAGTGTCAATGAAGAGCGCGGCCTGATTCGTATTGAGGGCTACGCCTCTTTGGAGAGTGCCAAGAAGCTGACCAATACCGAGCTTTACACAACGATGGAAGCGACGCGCAAACAGTGCGAACTGGAAGAGGGTCAGCATTTCTGGTTTGATATCCTGGGCTGTGAAGTCTATGAAGAGAACCGGAGAGTCGGTGTTGTGAATGAGGTCGAACGTATTGCTATAACCGATTATTTGAGTATCAAGACCGATGATGCTCTTGTGAATTTGGGCGAGAGTAAAAGTTTTCTGGTCCCGTACCAGGAGCCGTTTATTCTCAAGACAGATATTGAGGCCAAACGCATCGATGTGCGCGGCGCCCTGGATATCCTGCAAGCCTCGTAGGTTGTAGTTTGCGGTTTACCTATGTCACACTCTTTCAGAATCTGATGGAGGGGTATTTTCAGGATTCGATACTTAAAAGAGCGATGGATAAAGCGCTTTTTGAGGTCGATTTTGTCAACCCGCGTGACTATACTGTCAACAAACATCTGAAAGTCGATGATACGGCAACCGGCGGCGGCGCCGGCATGGTGATGACACCGCAGCCGCTCTTTGATGCACTGAAGGCACTTAAAGAGAGCGGGGATGTCCATATCATCTTTACCACGCCGGTGGGCAAGGTATTTAGACAGAACGATGCCAAACGTTTGGCGAAAAAAGGTCATATTGCTTTCGTAAGCGGTCGTTACGAAGGGATAGATGAACGTGTTATCGAGACATTTGCGGATGAGCTCTTTAGCATAGGTGATTACATTTTGACGGGTGGGGAACTGCCGTCACTGGTGATGAGCGACGCGATCGTTCGTAACATTGATGGTGTCCTTGGCAACAGCGAATCTCTCGATATCGAGAGCTTTGAAACGCCACTTTTAGAAGCACCATCGTTTTCAAAACCAGCTTTATATGAGGGAAGTGCGGTTCCGTCAGAATATATAAAGGGAAATCACAGTAAAATTTCCGCACTGAAATGTGCCATGTCTGAAGCAAAGACCAAGTTTTTCAGACCTGAGCAGCTGTTAAAGCACAAAAAAAGGACTTCTTATGAGAAATAAGTATATTGAAAATTTCGAAAATGCACAAGTTGCTTCGAAAAACATTCCTGACTTCCGTGCTGGTGATACTGTACGCCTTGCTGTTACAATTAAAGAAGGCGAAAAAACTCGTATTCAAAATTACGAGGGTGTATGTATTGCTAAACGTGGTCAAGGTACTGGTGAAACGATCACAGTACGTAAAATCGGTGCGAATGGTGTTGGTATCGAACGTATCTTCCCAATCTACACTGACTCTATCAACGAGATCACAGTAATCCGTCGCGGTCGTGTACGTCGCGCTAAACTTTTCTACCTTCGCGAACTTGCAGGTAAAAAAGCACGTATTAAAGAACTACGTAAATAATGCATTGCTGACTGCCCTTGGGCAGTCGGCTCTCCTCTGATCATTTTCTATACAATCCTCCCCTCTTCCTTTTTATCTTAACTTAGTATAATCATTCATATCCGCCGTTATCAATTTGTAATACGTTTACTATAAAATAGTCATATTCTACAAGAGGCAATGCTTTGAACTATTTGGCAGATCTCAAGAAAATCGTTGACATTAACTCGTATACCAAGAATAAAAGCGGCGTTGATTCGGTCGGCGCTGTTTTTGACAACTGGCTGAAAGAACTGGGTTTTGAGGTGACGCGTTATCAGCGGGAGATCATCGGGGAACACCGCCACTATCATTCGCCCTCCACAGCGGGCAAAAAGCTTCTACTGCTCGGACATCTTGACACGGTCTTTCCCGAAGGCAAATTCGAAGGCTTCAGCGAAGACGGCGAGTGGGTCTACGGTCCCGGTGTCTGTGATATGAAAGGGGGCAACATTGTCGCCCTGGAAGCGCTGCGGCTCTTAAAAGAGGCGGGCCGGCAGATCAGCAATGTCGATATGCTCCTGGTGAGTGATGAAGAGACGGGCAGCGATGACTCCAAACTCCTGACCGCGCAGCTGGCCACGGCGTATGATTACTGTCTGGTCTATGAAGCGGCAGGGCCGAAAGGTGAAGTGGTCACAGGACGAAAAGGGGTGGGAACCTTCTTTATCGACATTACAGGCCTGGCCAAGCATGCAGGCAATTTTTATGCCGATGGGGTTGATGCCAACCTGGAAGCCGCATACAAACTGCAAAAACTGGTTGCTTTGACTGACCTGGAGAGAGGGACGACAGTCAACGTGGGCAAGATGGAAGGGGGGATCGGTGCCAATACCATCTCGCCTAACGCCCATCTGACTTTTGAACTCCGCTACAAGACGACAGCGGAGCGGGACAGGGTGCTCAAGGGCATCGATACCGTTGTTGAAACATCATATGTACCAGGCACAAAAAGTGTGCTCAGCGGAGGCATTCAGCGCGACGTGATGATGAGCTCCAAAAGTACATTTGACTTTGTTGACGATATAGAACGGATAACGGGTGAAAAACTGCCTACCGAAGAGCGCGGCGGCGTCAGCGATGCCAATATTGTCAGCTCCTGCGGCGTTGTCACGCTTGACGGGATGGGACCCTATGGCGACGGCGACCATACGGTGAACGAACGTGCTAACAAGCAAAGTTTCGAAGAACGCATCGAACTCTCAAGAGAGCTGATCGGCTATTTTTTAGAAAATCAAGGGTTTAAGGGGCAGTGATGATAGTAACAGACAGTTTGGAATGCGACCGCAAGATCGGTGTATGGATGTATCAAAACAGCGGGGGGCCGGAGATCGAACAGAAGATGATCCTGAAGCTGCTTGAACGCGGCATCAATTCGGTCACAAGACTTGACCTGCGTTTTGCCGTAGGCGAGAAAGAGGGGATATTCTGTAAAGGCATCAATATGAACGAGCTTGATGCCTTTTTCTCGTATAATGCCGGTGAACAGACGGTGGCGCAGGTCTATATGTATCAGGTTCTCAGTGAGTTCATTCCGACCTTGAACAATTTTAAATCGTTTACTGTTTCCGAGGACAAGTTTCTGACCAATATGATCTTGGCCAAAGCCGGTGTTCCGACCTCCGATTTTTATCTCTGCCACAAGGAGGACACGAAACTGTTGGCGAAACAGTTTGAAGCCTGGCAGAAGATGGTCTATAAACCTGTTGACGGGTGGGGCGGCAACGGAATGGCGCTGATCGAAAACCACGCAACCCTCGATACGCTGCTGCCTTTTATCAATAAAAGTGATTCCCGCAATGTCTATGTCGAGCGTTTTATCAAGAACGACTACTCCGATTTTCGTGTGGACATTGTTGACGGCGAATTTGTCGCGTGTTACGGACGAAGGGCCAACGGACGGGACTGGCGCACCAATATCACTTCGGGCGGCAGCGTCATCCTGCGCGAGGCGAATAATGAGATCGTCGATCTGGCCAAGCGCGCAGCGATGGCGATCGGCCTGGAGATTGCCGGTGTGGATATTTTGTATGATCAGGAAAAAGAGGAGTACATTGTCCTGGAAGTCAACGTTATTCCTGCTTTCGCAACACCGGCTCAAGAGACGATGGGGCTGGACTTCAATGACAGAAAAATCGATCTGATCGTCAATATGATCGATCGAATCACCAAAAAATAAGGAGAGATGATGGCAAATAAACAGTTACCTACACTTGGTCTGCTGTATATGGATTATGTATTGCGCTTTTTTGACAAGAGCAACTTTAAAGGGTGGCCGGAGAAGATCGAAACGGTAACATATCACTGGAAAAACGACAAGAGCCGTTTTATCAATGAGGTACGCCGTAAAAACATCGATGTCCTTGTCGGCAATATCCCTGCGACGGCCTACGAGACCTTCAAAGAGATCGCCAGAGCCCTGCCGAATGTCCGCTTTATCCCTTCGATCGAGACGCAGTTTGCAAACAAATCAAAAGAGAACGTCACCCTGTTTTGTGAAAAATACGATATCAGCGCACCAAAAACAGGCATCTTTTACGATCAGGCGGAGGGGTATGCCTATCTGAAAAAGGCGAAGTACCCGCAGATCATCAAACGTTCCTACGGCCCGTCAAACTACGGCGGTTATTTTGTGCACAAGGCCGACTCTTACGAAGAGGCAAAGAGCCTTTTGGATGAGAAAAAATACAATCCGATCTACACGCAGGATGCCGTTCCGTTGAAGTACAGCGGGGATATCCGTGTGATGCTGATCGGGCACAAGCCGATCTGCGCCTTCTGGCGCTTTTCGGGCGAAGGACAGTGGATCACCAACACCTCCCAGGGCGGTTCGATGAGTTATGACAATGTTCCGATGAACGCTCTTGAACTGGCTGTCAAAGCGTCAAAAGCGGCAAAAGCGGAGTATTGGGCCTGCGATATCGCTATCGACGAGAATACGGATGAGGCTTACATCCTGGAGTGTGCGACCGCCTTTGCCGCCTTTCCTTATGTGCGCGACTGGATCTGCCAGTACATCATGTGGGATCTGAGCGACGGGCGGTTCAGAATGCCGCATGTACCGCTTTACACCTGGGAAGAGCTGGGCAAGATGGACCCGGCAGTTCTGCGTACGCTCCGTCATCTCTATTTTGCAAAGTACGAGCCCTCTGCGGACGGTGCGTACTGGCTGGCAGACAAAGGCAACTTTGACATGGAACGCACCGATGCGTCCGTGCCGGAGGATGTTCCCGCTTCGATTGCCCCGCTTGCGGAAGAGAAACTTCCCGAAGAGGTGAAAGAGGCTTTTGCAAAG
>CAZNQJ010000017.1:0-11544 GCA_964575205.1 uncultured Campylobacterales bacterium
AATGCGAAAAAGGTCTATATGATCTATCGCCGCGACGAGAAGACGATCATCCGCAATACGACCTATGAAGAGTATCACGAAGCGGTGGAAGAGGGTGTCGAATTCCTTTTCCACTCAGCGGTGGAAGAGATCGTTGATGAGAACGACGTGCTTAAAACACTAAAGATCAACAAGTTCGAACTTGTCGACGACCCGAACGGCGGGCGCCCGACGCTTGAGAAGATCGAGGGTGCCGATTACGATATCGAAGCGGATTTCCTTATTCCGGCGGTCTCGCAGTCTGCCGATCTTGATCTTCTTCCCGAAGAGTGGGAGATCGAGATGACCTCCTGGGCGACGATCAAGACAAACGGCAAGGACTACATGACATCACGGCCGGGCATTTTTGCATCGGGTGACTGTGAATACGGTCCGATGACGATCGTCAATGCGGTCGGCCAGGCAAAACGTGCGGCTTCTGTTATGGCGCGTTACGTCCAGAACGGCGGCAAAGTGGTTCTCAGCGATGACGAGATCATGGAAGACCACCTGCGCCATATGAAGGTCTACGATAAAAAAGAGAAGATCAAGGGGTGGCTGCCGGGTCTTCCCCGAGAGCATGCCGAAGTACTGGACGTCGATGTCCGCAAGTTCAATAACATGGAAGTCAACCTCGGTTTAACACAAGAACAGGCATTAAGCGAAGCCGATCGCTGTATGCGCTGTTACTACATCGCGATGGTCGCGTACTAAGGAGGTCGAATGATAAATTTTAAAATTAACGGCCGCCCTGTGACAGCAGAACGCGGTGAGACGATCCTGAACGTAGCACGACGGGAAGATATCTATATCCCGACAATGTGCTATCTTGAAAAGACCTCCCCGTGTGCCTCATGCCGCCTCTGCAGTGTCGAGGTCGAAGGGCTGGACAGTTTTGTCCTTTCGTGCAACACACCGCCGACCGAAGGCATCAATGTCATTACGGACTCTCTCGAGCTTACGAGTGAGCGTACGAACATCATGCGTATGTATGATGTGAACCACCCTCTTGAGTGCGGAGTCTGCGACAAGTCCGGTGCCTGCGATCTGCAGAACAAGACCCTGGAGTTCAAGGTCGGTGCACAGCACTTCAGCGCCAAGGATCAGCCGCGCAGGATAGAGAACTGGGGATTGATCAATTACGACCCGACGCTCTGCATCCTCTGCGAAAAGTGCACCCATGTCTGTAATGAGGTGATCGGTGATGACGCCCTGGATCTGCTTTTCGGGGGCTACAGCTCCAAGGTCATTCCGAAAAATGCTGAGACGCTTGATTGTACCTTCTGCGGTGAATGTATCGCAGTCTGTCCGGTAGGGGCCCTTGTCAGCTCCGACTTTCAGTACTCTGCCAATGCGTGGGAACTGACAAAAATTCCTGCGACCTGTGCACACTGCAGTGCCGGGTGCGCACTGGAGTATGAAGTCAAACATGCGGGAATCGATTCACCGGGACAGGAGAGCATCTACCGGGTTACCAACAACTTTGAGTATACGACGCTTTGCGGTGCCGGACGCTTCGGTTTTGATTTTGCCAACGAAGGCACAAAAGATGTAAACGCATTCAATGCCGCCGTGACAGCACTTCAAAATGCCAACGCGATCCGTTTCTCTTCGATGATCACGAATGAAGAGACGATGATACTGAATGCGCTCAAATCAAAGCTGGGGATCAAGCTCTTCAACGAAGATGCACGTCAGATGCAGAACTTTATGAATGCCTACAGCACGATAAGCGGAAAACTGCACTACTCGGCAACGCTGGAGAGCCTGAAAAAATCGGACGGCATCATTATCATCGGCAGCCGTATCGCAACCGATAACCCGGTTGTGCGCTACGCGGTGACCACTGCAGCGCGTCATAACGGGGCAAAAGTGATCTACATGCACCCGCTTGAAGATGCCCTGCTGCAAAACACGGTCACACAGTTCATCAAGTACGAAGTGGGTACGGAAGAGGGCGTTCTGACACTGCTTGCACAGACGCTGGTTGCCGATGCGCAGCTCAGTGAAAGCGAAAAAGCGTTTATGGATGAGCTCGATACCGGTTACCTGAGTGCCGAGACCAATGTGGGTGAAGATGAACTTGCCCTGATCGTTAAACAGTTGACGCGCTCACGAGCAAGAACCCTGGTTGTAGGTTCCGATCTGCTGGCACATGACAGAGCCGAGAATATCGCACGTCTTGTCGCCTTTATTGAAAAGTACAGTGATTTTTCTGTCCTGGTCGTACCGGCTGCGGTCAACACCCTGGGTGTATCGCTTATCGCTTCGCTTGACAGGGACGAGGCGATTGAGAACGTTGTCGGCTATAACGCGAAGGGTGATTTTGTTATCTCTGCTCTGGGCGGGGATGACTTGAATGTGCCTGCGTTCAACCAGCAGGAGGGGAGTGTCGTGAACATCGACAGGCGTCTGCTGCCGACCAATGTCGCCCTCGGATTTGAGGGGTACACCCTGAATGACCTGGCGAATGCACTGGGTGTAAAAGCAGACAACACGATCGATTACACGGTTAAACTGCCGGTCGATAGAGGTTTTGCCGCCGTCGAGTTTGACGACCTGGAGAATTTCTACTCATCCAAGGGGAAAGATATCCGCGGCTACAGCCTGACTGAGGTCAGCGTTGAAGCCAACGGTTCGCTCGAAACAGTCGATGATCTTCCGGAATTTAACGGGGCGGTGATCTACCATGTCAACCCGGTACTCCAGTTCAATGCCTTCACTGCGAAGACAAAGCAGCTTGAAAAAGAGAGCGCACTCTACGGTTCAGCCTCTTTTGCGGCGGCTGCACGCCTGCGTGACGGTGACGAGGTTGAGTTTAAAATAGGCAATGCAATGATCCGCCGTGTCTTTAAGCAAGATGATACCCTGAAGGGGACGGTAGCCCTTCACCCGACATTCGATCTTGGTCTGAATGTGATCAGCAGCTACCGTTTCGAAAAAGTAAATTTTATGAGAGTGAGTAATCAGTTATGAGCGAAATTACCATTACGATAGACGGTCAAGAAGTACAGACGCAAGAGGGCGAATATATTCTCAACGCGGCGCGTGCCAACGGCATCTATATCCCGGCTATCTGTTACCTGACGCGTTGCAGTCCTACGTTAGCGTGTCGTATCTGTCTGGTCGAAGCGGACGGCAAACAGGTCTATGCCTGTAACGCCAAAGCCAAAGCGGGAATGCAGATCTCAACGTCAACAGAGACGATCGTAAGCGAAAGACGCGCAATCATGGAGGTTTATGATGTAAACCATCCGCTCGAGTGCGGTGTCTGCGACCAGTCAGGAGAGTGCGAACTTCAAAACTACACACTCGAAATCGGCGTGGATGCACAGACATACGCGATCAAAGATACTTTTAAACCGGTTCAAAACTGGGGTCTGATCAATTACGATCCGGCGCTGTGTATCATGTGCGAACGCTGTACGACTGTCTGCAAGGATATGATCGGCGACAGCGCCCTCTCGACAAAGCCCCGCGGCGGTGACAACATTGACGAGGCGTTCAAAGCAAGTATGCCCAAAGATGCCTATGCGATGTGGAACAAGCTTAACAAATCGCTTATTCAGCCCAACGCGGGTGACACGCTGGATTGTACGGACTGCGGCGAATGTACGGCGGTCTGCCCTGTCGGGGCGCTTGTCTCGGCAGACTTCCAGTACACATCCAATGCCTGGGAACTGAAGCAGGTCCCTGCAACGTGCAGCCACTGTTCGGCAGGCTGCCAGATCCAGTACGATGTCAAACATGCCTCGATCGACAACCCTGAGCCTAAGATCTACCGTGTCAAAAACGAGTGGAACTACGTCTCTCTCTGCGGTGCCGGCCGTTACGGCTACGATTTCCAGAACGAGGTCGAGGGCAAAGATGAAGCTGCCTTTGCCAGAGCCGTCGAGGCGTTCGAAAAAGCGGACGCGATCAGCTTTACCTCTCAGATCACCAACGAAGAGGCATTGATGCTTCAAAAGCTCAAAGAGACAAGAGGGTACAAGCTGATCAATGATGAGGCACGCAGATTTGCCGAATTTATGAAAAGCTACTCGGCGATCAGCGGTACAACGACCTACAAGACCCCGCTCAAAGAGGTCAACAAGGCGAACTTCGTGATCTCGGTGGGTTCAGCCATTAAAACAGACAATCCGAATGCCCGCTTCGCGATGAACAACTCGATGATCATGAACAAAGGGGCAGGGCTCTACTTCCACCCTGTAGCCGATCCGGTTATCGACGATATGGGCAAGAACATCCTCAGCGTCAACCATGCACCGATGCAGGAAGAGGCGGTGATGTATCTTATTCTCGACCTTTTTGCGAAAAAAGATGCGCTTCCGTCTGCAATAACTGATTATCTCGCTTCATTCCACTCTACGAAGACGATTACGGTGACCGAGACGATCAAAGAGAAGGTCATTGAGATCGTCAAAGAGAAAAAAGTCAACGAAGAGACGGGTGAAGAAGAAGAGGTCGAAGTCGAGAAGTCGAAGATGGTACCGAAGAAAGTCGATAAAGAGGTCGAGGTCGATGACAACCGTCTTTTAACGATCGTCAACGTACCGAAAGATTTCGAAGCATCAATGGAAAAACTTCTCAACAAGAAAGACACCTTCGCACTGATCGTCGGGCCTGACTTCTACAGCCATCCGAATGCTGCGAACCTAGCACGTCTGGTTGCACTTGTCGAAAAGTATACGGAGTTCAGCGTCACGATGATCCCGGAGAAAGGGAACACGCTCGGCGTCGCGATGATCTGCGACCTTGATGCCGAAGCGGGCAGCTACACAGTCGGCTATAACGTCAAAGGCGACTTTACCCTCAGTGCACAGGGTAGCGGTGATCTTGATATGCCGGCGATGAACCAGCAGGAGGGGACGCTTACCAGCATCCAGCTCCGTGTCAACCCGACCAATGCGGCAGTGCCGTATCACGGCTACGAGCTTAACGATATCGCCAATGCACTGGGTGTCAGCGCCAAAAATGCCATCGACTATACAGCCAGACTCGGGCAGATAGCGGGCTTCAAATCTGAAAACTTCGATGATCTGCCAAACTACTACACCAACAAGGGTGAAGAGATGCGCGGCTATGAGTTGACGATCACGGAGGCGGCGACAGCGGGTGATGAAAGCGTTGCGGCATTTGACGAAACGGCGGCAATGAAAGAGAGTGTGGTCTATCTTGCCAACCCGACACTGCAGTTCAACGACTTTACAAACAAGTCGCACCAGCTGCATGAAGAGGCCGCTCTCTATGTGAGCAGTGACTACGCAGCTGCCAATGAATTATCAGATGGGGCGAAGGTTTCAGTAGAGACGGCAAAAGGTTCTTTGGAACTTAATGTTAAAATCGACACTAAAATCGGCGGGAACATTCCGTTCCTCCCTAGCTTTGATTCAAATCTAAACAGCGAGGCACTCTTCAGCGGTTACCGCTTTAGCAATGTCTCAATCAAAAAGGTGTAATTAATGGAAATAGCATTTATTATTGAAACGCTCATCAAGATCGTTGTCATCTTACTTGTCTTCTCTGCGTTGGCAGGTTTCGGTACCTATTTCGAGCGTAAAGTCCTTGCCTTTATGCAGCGCCGCCTCGGGCCGATGCACGTAGGGCCGTACGGACTGCTTCAGATCGCGGCAGACGGTATTAAACTTTTCACAAAAGAGGATATCGTGCCGACGAACGCCGTCGGGCCGATCTTCAAGATCGCACCGGTTATTACGGCGGCTACCGCATTCATGGCGGCGGCGGCGATACCGTTTATGCCTGAGTTTACGCTATTTGGCTACACCGTTCACCCGATCGTTGCGGATATCAATATCGGTATTCTCTATATTCTGGGTGTCATGGCGGTCGGTTTCTACGGACCGCTTTTGGGCTCACTCGCATCAAGCAACAAGTTCGCCCTTCTCTCTGCTGCGCGTGCGGCGGCAGTCTTTATCTCTTACGAGGTCGTGACCGGACTAGCTCTGCTTGCACCGTTGATGATGGTGGGCTCGTTTTCGCTGATCGATTTCAACAACTATCAGTCGGGCGGTATCGGTGACTGGATCATCTGGACGCAGCCGGTCGCTTTCGTCCTTTTCTGGATAGCTGCTTTTGCCGAGACAGGCCGTACACCGTTCCACCTGATTGCAAACGACCACGAGATCATTGACGGTTTCGGTACGGAGTACTCCGGTATGCGCTGGGGCCTCTTCTTTATCGGTGAGTATGCAAACATGTTCTTTATCTCATTTGTGATCGTTCTGATCTTTCTTGGCGGTTTCGGAGAAGGTACTCTGCTCGGTGCCCTGGGATTCCTGGCCAAAGTGGCGTTCTTCTTTTTCTTCTTTTTGTGGACGCGTGCCGCCTGGCCGGATATCAGACCTGACCAGTTGATGTGGTTATGTTGGAAAGTTCTCATGCCTTTAGCGGTGATCAATGTTGTGATCACCGGTATTGTGATGATGTTTTAGGGGTTGATGATGAGTTTAGAACAATTTGAAAACAGAAATGTAAGTGAAAACGGCTACTTCAAAGTCGACATAGAAGCGTATCCGGAAACCGGCTGGGAGCGTGCGAAGCAGGCTTTCTCCCGTGCAATAAAAGGCGAGCTTTTCGTCGGTCTCTGGGTTGTCCTGCGCGAGATGTTCAAGTTTGAGATCCATACGGTCCAATACCCTAAAGAGAAGCTGCCGATCGGGCCTCGCTATCGTGCGGTACATGAGATGCAACGTCTCTGGGAATCAGGAACAGAACGCTGTATCGGCTGCGGCCTTTGTGAAAAGATCTGTATCTCGGACTGTATCCGCATGGACACACGTATCGATGAGCAGAGCCGTAAAGAGGTCAGTGAATACACGATCAACCTTGGACGCTGTATCTTCTGCGGCTATTGCGCGGAAGTCTGTCCTGAACTTGCGATCGTCCATGGCGGACGTTATGAGAATACATCCGAGCAGCGTGCCCACTATATCGGTTTTGAGGATATGCTGACTCCGGTCGATATGGCAATCAAAGGCCAGGTACCTGAGTACCCGGGCTATGGTGCGATCACACCACACGAAGACGAGCGCGTCAAAACGACGCCGCTTGCATATTAAGGAGCCAAGATGTTTGAAGCCATAGCATTTTACACATTTGCTATTTTGACAATAGTAATGTTTACGATCACCGTATTGACCAGGCATGCGCTTTATGCGCTCAGTGCACTGGCAGCAGGGATGATCTTTATTTCGGCATTTTTCTTCCTGCTGGGTGCGGATTTTCTGGGTGCGATTCAGATCATCGTCTACACCGGTGCGGTGATGTCGCTTTATGCCTTCGGGATGATGTTCTTTGATACGACACGCGACGTGATCGAAAAACGTACCTCTCCGCAGCTTGTTTTCGGCCTTTCGGGTCTTGCCGCGTTGACGCTGGTCGCGATGTTTACGGCGCCAATCGTCTCAAGCAACATCACTGCGTTTTATCCGGCAATCGAAGGTGTCGGCAATTCACAGATGGTGGGGATGGTACTCTTTACGAAGTACCTTATTCCGTTCGAAGTTGCGGCAGTGATGCTGCTTGTTGCAATGATCGCCGGTATTATCCTTGCCGGCAAGAAGATGGACCAATCGTTGACACTGATGAAAGAAGAAGAGATCAAACGACAATTAAATGAAAAGGCTGAGGCATGATGGAAATCACTCTACAACACTACCTGATACTCTCTACCGTGCTTTTTGCTATCGGTTTAGTCGGTGTTATGCGTCGTAAAAATCTTTTGATGCTTTTTTTTGCAACAGAGATTCTTTTAAATGCGGTCAACGTCGCTTTTGCGGCGATCTCAAGCTATTACGGTGACCTGACTGGTCAGATGTTCGCTTTCTTCGTGATTGCGATCGCAGCGTCGGAAGTCGCCGTTGGTCTTGGTCTGCTGGTTGTCTGGTACAAGCGCACCGGCAAGATCGATCTTGATACCATGACATCGATGAAAGGATAGTAGGCAATGGAATTTTATTTATACACGGCACTTTTTGCACCGTTAGTCGGTTCATTGTTTGCAGCACTCTTTGGAATGAGCAAGAAAAATGTGATTGCGGGGATCATCCCTTCAGCCCTTCTTTTTGTCTCATTTCTGGCAAGCCTGAAACTGGCGGTCTATATACTTGGCGGCGGTGAGCCGATTCATGTGGAACTGATGACATGGATGGCGACGGGTGACCTCTACATTCCGTACGGCTTTATCGTTGACGAAGTCTCTGTGACGATGATGATGGTCGTTACAACCGTATCGACGGTTGTCCATATCTATTCGATCGGCTATATGGACCACGACAAGGGCTTCAACCGTTTCTTCGCCTGGCTTTCTGCCTTCGTCTTCTCGATGCTGGTACTTGTCATGAGCGACAACTTCCTTGGTCTTTTTATCGGCTGGGAAGGGGTCGGGGTCTGTTCATGGGGATTGATCGGTTTCTGGTACTATAAAGAGTCGGCAACATGGGCGGCAAACGAAGCCTTCATCATGAACCGTATTGCCGACCTTGCGATGCTGATCGGTATCTTCCTCGTCTACTGGAATACCGGTTCGCTTCAGTATGACGACGCTTTTGCAGCGATGCCGGCGCTTGATATGCCGACATTGACGATGATCGGTATCTTCCTCTTTGTCGGTGCGATGGGTAAATCGGCGCAGTTCCCGCTGCACACCTGGCTCGCAGATGCGATGGAAGGTCCTACTCCGGTATCGGCACTGATCCACGCAGCGACCATGGTAACTGCGGGTGTCTACCTGGTTATCCGTGCTTTCCCGCTGTATGACCTGATCCCGAATGTCGGCCTCTTCATTGCCAGCCTCGGTGCATTCGTTGCGATGTTCGCTGCAACGATGGCCCTTGTCAACCGCGATATGAAACGCATTATTGCCTACTCGACGTTGTCGCAGCTTGGCTACATGTTTGTGGCTGCCGGTCTCGGTGCCTACTGGGTTGCCCTGTTCCACCTGATGGCGCACGCCTTCTTCAAAGCGCTGCTCTTTCTTGGTGCGGGTAACGTCATGCACGCAATGCACGATGAGCTTGACCCGTTCAAGATGGGTGCCCTGAAAACGCCGATGAAATGGACATGGATCATGATGACGCTTGCGTCGGTCGCACTGGCCGGTATCTATCCGTTGGCCGGTTTCTTCTCCAAAGACCTTATCCTTGAAGTCGCGTTTGTCGAGCACCATTACATTCTGTATACGGTTCTGCTGTTGACTGCGGGTCTGACCGCGTTCTATTCGTTCCGTCTGGTCGCGTTGATCTTCCACGGTGACGACAGACACAGCGAAAACGGTGTGCACCCGCACGAAGCCTATAACTTCATGCTCTATGCAATGGCGCCGCTGGCTATCCTTGCCGTGATCGCGGGTATGGTCTTCAAAACACCATACTTCGAGATGGTCACACAGCTTCTGCCGGCTATCGAGTACCATGTTCACAACCATACGGTCTTCTGGATCATGACGATCGGCACGCAGCTGTTTGTTATTGCTGCTATTGTTTACGCCTATAAAAAATATGCAAAAGCTGTCAAAGTCGATAAAAAAGTCGAGTCGGGTATCCTTTATCAGCTGCTTTACAACCAGTACTTTATTCCTCAGTTCTATGAAGAGTACTTCACAAAAATGTACAGAGAGCTATCCGACATGATGTGGAAGATCGATCTCAAAATCGTTGATGCAACGGTCGACGGTGTCGCCAATATCTTCTACAACACGGGCAAGAAGACGCATACGATGCAGAACGGAAACCTTTCAACGATGCTACGCTGGATGGTGATCGGTACCCTTATACTGTTGGTGCTTGCCGCAGCATTCTACATTGGACAATCAGACGGGCTGGCGATGCTGCTCTCTGGATTAGGAGTAATATAAATGTTAGACCATATTTTATCAATCTTGATATTCTTCCCGGCATTGGCAGCAATGCTGGGCTTTATTGTCCATAAAGACAGTATGCGTACATACGGTATCGTCGTATCGGTAGTGGAGTTCGCACTTTCGCTCTGGTTATGGTACGCATTTGACGGCAGTATCGCCGGTATGCAGTTTATGGAACAGGCCAACTTGATCCCGGCATTCGGTATCTCTTACCTTCTCGGTGTGGACGGCATCTCGCTCTTCATTATCATTATGGCCTCGTTCTTTACGATGCTTGGCATCATCTCACTGACCGAGACACGCCGCATCAAAGACCTTATCATCACCCTTCTGTTTCTTCAGATGACAATGATCGGTGTCTTTGCCGCGCTTGATGCGATCCTGTTCTATGTCTTCTGGGAACTCTCTCTTGTGCCGATGCTTCTTATCATCGGTATCTGGGGCGGGCCGCTTCGTATCTACGCGTCGGTAAAGTTCTTCCTGTACACCTTCACGGGTTCACTGGTCATGCTTGTAGGGATGCTTTTTATGGCGTTCTACTACTTCCAGGCGACTGGTCAGTGGAGCTTCTCACTTCTGGAGTGGTACCGTCTGATCCTTCCTGAAAATATCCAGTACTGGTTGTTCGTCGCATTCTTCCTCGGTTTCGCGATCAAGGTGCCGATGTTCCCGTTCCATACATGGCTACCTTACGCGCATGGACAGGCACCGACCATCGGTTCGGTCATCCTTGCTGCCGTACTTCTTAAAATGGGCACCTATGCGTTTATCCGTTTCTCGCTTCCGTTATTCCCGGATGCGTCGGTTTTCTTTATGTACCCGGTTGCCGTGCTGGCGATCATTATGATCATCTACACGGCGATGGTGGCCTATGCGCAGAAAGATATCAAACAGGTCGTTGCCTACTCCTCTGTTTCGCACATGGGTGTCATCATCCTCGGTACCTTCGCCCTTAATGTCGAAGGAATCACCGGTTCGGTCTTTTTGATGATCGCGCACGGTATCGTCTCCGGTGCGCTCTTCTTACTTGTCGGTGTGATCTATGATCGCCGCCATACCAAGCTGATGAGCGATTTCGGCGGTCTTGCCCATGTTATGCCGAAATATGCGACCAGATTCGGAATTATTATGATGGCTTCGGTCGGTCTTCCGCTTACGATCAACTTCGTCGGTGAGTTCCTGAGCCTTCTCGGTTTCTACAAACAGTCCCATATGGTGACACTGCTTGCGGGTACGGCGATCATCGTCGGTGCGATCTATATGCTTACAGCCTACAAAAAAGCTTTCTTCGGCAATGTGACCAAAGATGAGAACAAAAACCTTAAAGATGTCAACAGAACCGAGCTGATGGGGCTTATACCATTGACCATCATCGCGATCTGGCTGGGTGTCTATCCTAAGCCGCTTCTTGAGCCGATCAACAACTCTGTTGAATCGATCGTGCAGCTGATGCATGACAAAGCAATCTCACCGGAAGCCAAAGCGGCGATTCCGTCTATTGCAAAATTTGAAACTACGGAGGCACACTAATGTTAGAAGCAGTCAACATCTCATTAGCCTCATTGAATGTCGCGACACTTATACCGATGACGATAGCAGTCATCGGTGCTTTGTCTATTCTGGTGATCGATCTTATCAAAGACGGT
>CAZNQJ010000018.1:0-11217 GCA_964575205.1 uncultured Campylobacterales bacterium
ATCGCGGCCAGATCGCCGCTCTTTTCAATCATCGGTGCGGCGGTGACTTTGATGTTGGAGCGCATCTCGTTTGCGATGATCAGTGCAAGTGTGGTCTTGCCCAATCCCGGAGGGCCGTAAAAAAGCACATGATCGAGTGCTTCGTTACGCTTTATGCTTGCCTCGATAAAGACACTGAGGTTCTTTTTGATCTGCTCCTGACCGATGTATTCGTCCCATGCACCGGGGCGGAGGTTTGACTCAGTAAACTCTTCAGTATCAAATTTCTCGATTTCGACTATGCGTTCCATCAGCGTTTCTTTTCTGTGCAGTTTTGTTTAATAGGTGTGGATCTCATCGGGAAAACTGCGTGACTCGACTTCGTTTTTATAATTTTGCACCGCCTCTTTTACCAGTTCGGCACCGTTAAGGTATTTTTTGACAAATTTAGGGGTGAACTCTTCGAAAAGCCCCAGCATATCCGAAAAGACAAGTACCTGACCGTCGACGCCGCTGCCGGCACCGATACCGATGACCGGCACCGATACGGCACCGGCGACCCGGGTAGCGACATCGGCCTTTACCCCTTCGATCACTATACAAAAGGCACCCGCTTTTTCAACGGCTTTGGCATCGGCGAGAAGCTGCCTTGCCTCGTCCTCGCTTCTGCCTTTGACCTTATAACCCCCTTCGCCGCGGACCGACTGCGGCAGAAGGCCGATATGGGCGCAGACCGCGATACCGTTATCGACAAGGTATTTGATGGTTGGGGCTCTCTCCTCGCCCCCTTCGATCTTTACCGCGTCGGCAGGGGACTCCTGAAAGATCCTGGTGGCATTTTCCAGCGCTTTTTCCGCAGTCGTGTAGGTGCCAAAGGGCATATCGGCGATCACAAAGCTGTTTGCCGCCCCGTTACAGACGGCCTGGGTGTGGTAGATCATCTGCTCGAGCGTTGCGCTGAGTGTGTCTTTTTTGCCGCCAAAGCTCATATTGAGGCTGTCGCCGACCAGGATGATGTCGGCAATGGGGTCAAAGAGTTTGGCAAAAAGCGCATCATAGGCGGTGATCATCGTTAAAGGACGAACACCTTTGGCCTTTTGAATGCCGGTGATCGAGAGTTTCTTACGAGTTTGCATTTAAAACCTCCCTGTTCTGATCTGTAGCTTTTGCGGTCATGCTGCTTCCCGTCTCTTTTTAAGTATCGTGATTTTATCCTAAAGTGGTACAATTTGGTTTAAATATTACAATTAACCCTCTTATGGAGACAGATTGAAACATCTTGTAGCGTATATCACAACAGGTTTTCCTGAAAAATCATTTACGGCGGATCTGGCATTGGCTTTAGGCGAAAGCGGGGTAGACTCACTGGAGCTCGGTGTCCCTTTTTCGGATCCTGTTGCCGACGGGCCGGTAATCGAAAAAGCAAATTTTCTGGCACTGGAAAAAGGGCTGCGCTTCAGCGATGTGCTGGAACTTTCGGCTCAGATCGCACCCAAAGTCGATACCTTGTGGATGGGGTATTTTAATCCTTTCTACCAGTACGGTATGGATGCCCTGCTGAAAAAAGCAAGGGAGATCGGTGTCAGCGGGATGATCATCCCGGACCTGCCTCATGAAGAGGCGCTTGCCTATAAGCAGCAGTTCGACGCAAACGGTATCAGTAACATCGCCTTTGTCGCACCGACCGACAGCGATGCCCGTATCGAAGAAGTTGTCCGCGATGCCAAAAAATTCATCTATCTGGTCGCTTATGCCGGCATTACCGGAAGCGGACAGAGCGAGGACCTTCAACCGATTCTGACATCGATCAAAACGCATACAGAGACACCGGTCTATGTCGGTTTCGGTGTGAATGAGAAGACGGCCAAAGAGAAAGTGTCGGGAGCGGACGGGGTTATCGTCGGTTCGGCGTTTGTCAATGTCCTTTTGCAAGAGGAGTTGACACTCTCGCAAAAGCTGGAGCGGTGCTGTGCAATCGCTGCAGAGATCAAGCAGCGAATCAACGAATAAAAAATATAAACGCAAGAATCGCGGTAAAGCTGTATAGGATGGTGGTTCAGTACCGTTTGCTTACTTTCCTGTTGATCTTTACTGCCGCGCCCCTCTTCGCCGGCGATCTCTATAATACGCTTAAAACATCGCCTGGCGCCGTTGAAACCCCCTCTTTTGAACGTAATGATAAGACCCTGAATCCGCCTGACGACTCTTTGGCGGCAGATGTTGATCGCTATTGGATGAGCGCCTCTTTAAAAGAGCGGTTTATAGTACTCAACCCCGAAGCGGGGGAAGATTATATTCCTGAGTATGTCAACGTCAACGAAGAACTGCCTTACCGTTACAGGAAGCTTATTGCAGACTCAATCTATCTTCAGCTTTTTTTAATATCGACGATCGGGGTGCTGGCACTTATGCCGGAGAGTGTCTCCCATTGGAATTCGGATGATAGGAGAGAAAAGTCCTTAGCAGAACGTTGGCACGAGCATGTAAAAACAAAACCGGTCTGGGATCAAGATGGCTGGATAGTCAATTACATCGGCCATCCGGTAACGGGTGCGATCTACTATACCACCGCGCGCAATGACGGGATGTCCATCTTTGAATCGGCTGCCTACACAACGCTGATGTCGACCTTTTTCTGGGAGTACGGCTACGAGGCCTTTGCCGAGATCCCGTCTGTCCAGGACCTGGTCGTGTCACCGGTTTTCGGTTCTTTACTGGGGGAGGGGATGTATGTTCTTGAAGGCAAATTGGATCAAAACGGAGGCCTGGTCTGGGGGTCAAGAGCCTTAGGCGATATCAGCTACTTTCTGCTTAATCCGATGGGCAATTTTGCCAATGGTCTGAATGACCTCCTGAAGCGTTACAACAGTGAAATAAGCGTAACAATGACACTGCAGACATATCCTCGTGCCAACGATATCTCTCAGTTTCGCTTTGGCGATTCTCTCTCCAACATGGGCCACTTTCAAGACCGTGATTATGGGTTTATTATTACACTGCGATAATATTGTCTGCTGTTTTCTCAAATATGGTATAATTACATTACGTACATTTGTACTCAATTGGGGACGACTTGGCTTCGACAGGAGTAGGTCGGGATCCGGTTGCATGCCGGGCTGAGCACTCCCGTTACGCGGCTCAACTTGCTTAAACGCAAACAACACAAATTACCGCCCAGCTTTAGCAGTAGCTTAAGTTTTAACCCCTCGAAAGAGGCGGGCTGCTTCACTCTTCGGTTCTATCCGAGAAGAGATTTTGAAGTATCACCTTCATGATAGATATACCTTGCGTCTGTCTCAGCGCAAGATGAACCTTTGGGGCTCGTTCGGCGTAATCTTGCACATTGTATGAAGCCGAATTAAACTAAACAATGTCTCTAAGCATGTAGACGCCGTTTTCTGACTATTTTTGGACTGGGGTTCGACACCCCACGTCTCCACCAATCAAACTTTCCAAACAATCATCAAATCTTATTCAATGAACTCCTTGAATTCACTTATTCTTAAGGCCAACAGCTTCTTTGCTTTATCTGCGATCTCATCAACGGCTATCGTCTGAATCGAAAAATCATCTTTGTCGATCTTATTGATATTGACCTCTGAATCAGATTCACAGGCAAGGTTTATCGGCGTCTCATAGATCATTCTGGTGTTGGTCGGGCCGAAGAGGGTGATGGAGGGGCGGTTCATCGCCCAGGCAAGATGGGTCGGACCGGTGTCGTTGCCGATAGTAAGATCGCAGTGTTCAATGACGGCCCGGAGTTGGGCTAAAGAGAGCTTGGGTGCGGTGACGGCATTAAAAGCGCGTTCAGCGATGAAATCGGCAAACTCTTTCTCCCTCGGACTCCCCCAGATCAAAATACAGCGGCAGTTCTCCATCGCGGTGCAGAGCTCTGCAAATTTCTCTTTCGGGTACTCTTTGGAAGGCCAGGAGGCCCCGATGACCAGGGCGATATTCTTTGTGCTTGAGGTCATGAAAGAAGGTCTCTGCTGTGAGGGGAAACAGGGCTTTTTGTTGAGTATCTCCTCATCGCTTACCTGAAAGGAGAGGGCATCGGCCACGACTGTAATATTGCGCCGGATGACATTCTCTTCGTAGGCGATATGCGAGCTTGTGCTGTAAAACCAGGATGCGGCACTTTCTCTCGCCGAAGCGCTGTCAAAACCATGGGTATTTTTACCGATAAAGCGGGCGACGACGGCCGACTTGAGAAGCCCCTGCATGTCGATGATCTTATCGAACGGCCCCGAGGCTTTCAGAAGGGAGA
Organism: uncultured Campylobacterales bacterium; assembly: GCA_964575205.1. Lineage (GTDB taxonomy): Bacteria > Campylobacterota > Campylobacteria > Campylobacterales > Sulfurimonadaceae > Sulfonitrofixus. Next base: position 4,247 of record CAZNQJ010000018.1, read on the forward strand.
GTGTCTCTCTCAGCAGGGCAAGGTTCTTCTCTTTTTTGATCCGTTTGATGGGAACGGCATGGACCTTGTCAAGGTCCGGGTTCCCCAGAAGTACAGGGGCAAAAGCCTCTTCGCAGAACCACTCTATCCGGGCCTCCGGATAGTGCTTTTTGATCAGCTGCAGGACAATAGCACCGTTGATGATATCGCCGAGTGCGGTGAGACGGACAAGCGCGATGCGTATAGGCATTTTATTCATGTCGACACTATAACAGATGCATCGCAAAACAGGACTTAAGGGCACCTCTAAAAACCTTAGTTGACTTCAGCGATAGAGAGAAGTTCACAATCAAGGCGCTCCTTTGAAGCCCTAGCCATAGCTAAGGCGAAAAGGGGCAACGCGGAGTGTGGATTTCTCTCTATCGCCCGAAGGGAGGGATAAAGAGAGCGATCTTGCATACAATTTTCTATCCTCATAGCTACGGCTATGACTCAAGAAAAGTTCTGCACAATCTCATCTCTCTTTCTTCCCTCTGAAGCCTGCTAGGGTTTTTAGAGGTGCCCTTAAATGAACCCACCTAGCTGCGCTTCGGCGGCAGAGAGCTCTTTACGGGCAAATCAATCATTAATGAACACTTGGATATAATCGCCTATTTTAAAGAGCCGGGATAATGGCTGCAACAGCAACAAAAGGAGCAGGAATGTTAACACGTGATATCCAGCACTACGCGGAGAGCCGGACCCAGGCACGTGCCTACTTCTGTTACCTTTTCTCGAAGAACCTGCCGAACAACCTCCCCTCTATCTCCGAAAAAACGGTCATGGACCGTCTTCGAAAGATCATGGGTGACCTGCAGGATTGCGAAGGGGTCTACCTGCTTAATGAGAAGGGTGATCAGATCTCAGCCACCTATCTTCCGGACGGAAGCCATACGGACACCTGTATCAACCAGACCCGCGCCAACCGTGCCTACTATTACCGGGCAATGAAAGAGAAACGCTGTACGATCACCGACCCGTATCCTTCACTGATCACACAGGATCTGACTATCACCGCTTCAAAGCCTATTTTTGATGCAAACGGTGAGATAAAGTATGTCGCCTGTCTGGACATGCCTCTGAGCGCAGTACTGAAAATCGCGCACCCGATGCCGATGAAGTCGTTAGCGGGACGTTTTTTCCGTCTGGGCTACGCCGCATTCACCCTGGTCCTGGCGATGGTGGCCCTGCTGCTCTTCCTGAAAGGGATCGGGTACTTTTTTACGCAGGGCATCAACTTCCATATCGTCGATGTCAAGGATGTCTTTAATGCGACCATTCTGCTGACGCTTTCTCTGGCGATGTTCGACCTTGTTAAGACGCTTTTCGAAGAGGAGGTGCTGGGCCGCAGTATCGAGAGCCCGAACGCGGCCGACCCGCACAAGACGATGGTCCGGTTTTTAGGCTCTATCATCATCGCCCTCTCCATTGAAGCTTTGATGCTGGTCTTCAAGTTCGCGATGACCGAACCTGAAAAGCTGCTCAATTCGGTCTATATTATCGGAAGCGTCTCGATGCTGTTGATCTCCCTTGCTATTTATATAAAATTTACCGGAAAGAGAATTGAGTTATGATAGGTATCGTTGATTACAATATGGGGAACCTGGCCTCGGTAAAGAACGCCTTTAAGCTTTTAGGCTATGAAACAAAAGTGGAATCCGACCCGGACAGGTTCCACCTCTATGACAAATTGATATTGCCGGGTGTCGGTGCCTACGGCGATGCGATGGAACATCTTAAAGCACGCAGCATGGACAAGGCGATCCAGTCCTATGCCGCTTCAGGTGCTCCGATGCTGGGGATCTGCCTCGGTATGCAGCTGCTTTTTGAGTCTAGTCAGGAGTTCGGCCGCCATGAAGGCCTCGGGCTGATCAAAGGACATGTGCAGGCCTTTGAGACCGCGCGTTTTGACCATCCGCTTAAAGTGCCTCATATGGGGTGGAACCGTATGTTTACGAAAGAGCATCCCCTCTTCGAAGGGCTTGATGACGAACATTACCTCTATTTTGTCCACTCGTATCATGCCGTGTGTGAAGATCCGAAGAACACGATCGGCCGTACCGAATACGGCTACAGCTTTACCAGCGCTGTTGCCAACGACAATGTGATGGGCATTCAGCCCCACCCGGAGAAGAGCCACAAGAACGGGCTTCAAATCTTACGAAATTTTATAAATCTATAGGAGCAAATGTATGACGCTATTTCCTGCGATCGATCTTAAAGACGGCAAGGCTGTCCGTCTTTCCAAAGGCTTGATGGAGAGCGCTAAGATATACTCTGATGAGCCCTGGGAGCTGGTCAGGAGTTTTGAGAAGATGGGTGCCGAGTGGGTGCACCTGGTCGATCTCAACGGTGCTTTCGCCGGAGAACCGGTTAACATGGAAGAGATCAAAAAGATCCGTGCCAACTGCAGTGTCAAACTTGAACTCGGCGGCGGTATCCGAGATGAAGAGACGATCAAACGTTATCTTGAGCTGGGAATCGACCGTGTGATTTTGGGCTCCATTGCGGTTAAAGATCCCCAGTTCGTGAAGGATATGGCGGCAAAATACCCGGTCGTTGTCGGCATCGATGCGATCGACGGCTACGTGGCTGTTGAGGGGTGGGGCGAAGTCAGCAAGATGAAGGCAACGGACCTGGCAAAGGCCTTCGCCGAGGCGGGTGTCGAAGCGATCATCTGTACCGATGTGGGACGTGACGGGATGCTGAGCGGGATCAATGTTGATTTTACGCTTGCGATCGCACGTGCATCGGGCGTGCCGACGATCGCAAGCGGTGGCCTGAAAGACCGCGCCGATATCGACGCGCTTCAAGCGACGGGCGAGATAGCCGGTGTGATCGTCGGAAAAGCCTATTACGAAGGTACTTTGGATCTTGAAAAAGCCTTAAAGGAAGTAGAGTAGATGCAAGAATATTATTATGAACTTATTATCACACCATCGGCTCATCTAGAGCTCTTTGCCGATTTTCTGGCAGATACCCTGCCTATCGGCTTCGAGGAGAGCGACGGCAGTTTTATTGTCCGAAGCGAAGATGAGCTTGAGACGATGTCCTGGGGAGTCGAGCAGTTTAAAGAGGCGCTTGAACAGGCCCTTGGCGAACCGATCGATCTTGAGATAGTGCTTAAAAAAGAGAAGAACAGCGACTGGGTCAAATGCTATCAGGAGAGTATTACGCCGATAGAGATCCCGCCTTTTTATATCCACCCGACCTGGAATGAACCGAAAGAGGGGATGCTGAATATCGTACTCGATCCGGCTCTTGCCTTTGGTACGGGACACCATCCGACGACGGCAGCCTGCCTTGAGGCGATTGCTACAGAGGTCAAAGCCGGTGATGAAGTGGCCGATATCGGCTGCGGAAGCGGAATTCTCGGTATCGCGGCCGCGAAGATGGGCGCGATCGTCGATGCCTGTGACACGGATCCTGTCTCGGTCGCAAACAGCATGGAGAATGCCGATATGAACGGCGTTGCTTTCAGAGAGATCTGGGAAGGCTCGGCGGCAGGCACGACAAAGCAGTACGATGTGGTCATTGCCAATATCGTCGCAGATGTGCTTGTCTTCATCGCCAGTGACCTGAAACGGTTGCTTAAAGATGAGGGCGTCCTGGTTCTTTCAGGAATCTTAGACAAATATGAAGATAAAGTTTTAAAAGCGTATGCCGATTGCGGTATTGTAAAACGCATTCAGCATGAAGAGTGGGTAACACTCGTTGTATCTAAAAAAGGAAAATAAAACAGTATGAGTCAAAACAATAACAACCAGAATCCGAAAAACGATAATTTTTTCAATAAAAACCCATTGATCACCTTTGCCATCTTCTCATTGGTGGTGATTCTGATCTTTAAATCACTGATCGGTGACGGCAGCGGCAGCATCGGGGAGCAGTTCGGCGGGCAAGGTGCTGTCAAACATAAAGAGGTGAGCTATTCCGAACTTAAAGATCTGATCAAGAACAAGCAGGTCTCAAAAGTCGATATCGGCCAAACGGTCATTCGTGCCAAGGGAGAGAATACGATCTATACAACGCGTATGGTCGGTAACGACACGACGCTTGTGCCGCTGCTTGATCAAGAGAAGATCGATTACAGCGGTTTTTCCGAGAGCAACTGGTTTACGGAGATGTTCGGGTGGCTCTTTCCGTTTCTGATCATTATTGCGATCTGGATGTTTTTTGCCGGCCGTATGCAAAAAAGTATGGGCGGCGGCGTTTTGGGAATGGGCAGCTCGAAAAAACTTGTCAATTCTGAAAAGCCGAAGACAAAGTTCGCCGATGTGGCGGGTGCTGAAGAGGCAAAAGAAGAGGTGCAGGAGATCGTTGAATTCCTTAAATATCCTGCCCGCTATGTCGAGCTCGGTGCGAAGATCCCCAAAGGGGTCCTGCTTGTGGGCAGCCCGGGTACCGGTAAGACGCTGTTGGCTAAAGCCGTCGCAGGCGAGGCAGAAGTGCCGTTTTTCTCTGTCTCAGGGTCAAGCTTTATCGAGATGTTTGTCGGTGTCGGTGCCGCGCGTGTTCGTGATCTGTTTGAACAGGCCAAAAAAGATGCCCCTTCGATTATCTTTATCGATGAGATCGATGCCATCGGTAAGAGCCGTGCGGCAGGCGGTATGATGGGCGGCAATGATGAACGCGAACAGACTTTGAACCAGCTGCTGGCCGAAATGGACGGTTTCGGAACGGATACGCCGATCATCATCCTGGCGGCGACTAACCGGCCTGAAGTACTTGATCCGGCGCTGTTGCGTCCGGGCCGCTTTGACAGACAGGTACTGGTCGACAAGCCCGACTTTGAAGGGCGTGTCGCCATTTTGAAAGTCCATGTGAAAAATGTCAAGATGGATGTAGATGCCGACCTCGAAGATATTGCCCGAATGACGGCAGGTCTTGCCGGGGCGGACCTGGCGAATATTATTAATGAGGGGGCGCTTCTTGCGGGCCGTAAAAATCAAAAAACGGTAAAACACGAAGATCTTCTGGAAGCGGTCGAACGTGCGATCGCCGGACTGAGCAAAAAGAACCGCCGCATCAATAAAAAAGAGCAGCGTATCGTTGCCTACCATGAGTGCGGGCATGCGCTTCTTGCCGAGACAACGAAGGGGGCCAAGAAGGTCTCCAAGGTTTCGATTGTCCCGCGCGGCCTGGCGGCACTCGGCTATACGCTCAATACGCCGGAAGAGGACAAATACCTGGCGCAAAAGCATGAACTTCTTGCCGAAGTGGATGTACTTCTCGGCGGCCGGGCAGCGGAACAGGTCTTTATCGGTGAGATCTCAACGGGTGCCAGCAACGACCTGGAGCGTGCGACCGACATCATCAAGTCCATGGTACAGGTATACGGCATGAGCGAAATCGCAGGTCTTATGGTACTGGAAAAACAGCGTCAATCTTTCCTGGGCGGCGGTATGGGCGGACAGGCCCGCGAATACTCCGAAAAGATGGCTGAAGATATGGACCAGTTTATCAAAGTGACGTTGGAAGAGCACTATACCACCGTCGTAACGCGTCTGGAAGAGTACCGCGGTGCCATAGAGAAGATGGTCGAAGAACTTTTCAAGACAGAAAATATCACAGGCGACAAGGTGCGCGAACTGATTATCGACTTTGAGAAAGAGAACGGTATGGCGTCCAAAGTAGAACCGAAAGAGAGTGATGAAATTGAGCGTGAGTTCTCTGAAGATTTGTCTCAGGATCGAAAAAATATCGATGATAAAGAAGAGAAATAGCTATGATTAACAACGACACCTTCATTATTGCCAGAGATGGTTTCAGATGTATAGCCGCATCTTTTGCACTGATGCTCTTCTTTATGGTGATCGATGCGGATGTCCTGACATTTTTGAGTTTTGTCCTGCTACTCCTGACACTCTGGGCTTACCGTAATCCTGAACGGGTCACCCCTTATCTGCAGGAAGACAGTATTGTCAGTGTTGCCGACGGTGTCATCAAAAGCATTGAGACAGTGGAAGACGAAGATGGTATAAGCAGTTTTAAGATCGTGATCAGGACAGGCTTCATGGATGCCTCAATACTGCGCGTCCCTTTTACTTGCAAAGTAAAAGAGAGTAACAATATCTACGGTGCACGCCTCTCTTCGTCAACGCCTCTGTTTAAAAAACTTAATGAACAGAGCCATATTGTTTTCGGTAAAGACGAGAAGCAGGTTCGGATCTCGCACAATCTTCAGTTGGCATCGGTGGGGATCAAAAACCGTCTGATTGAAAATACTCCTGTTGTCCAGGGAATGCGTTACGGTCTGATGGCCAAAGGGCATACAACCATTGTCCTGCCGCGAAACTCGCGTGTTGCCGTCAAAGTAGGTCAAAGTGTCCGCGCCGGCGAGACGCTGATAGGTTTCTTCTCGTAGCATGAAAAAACAGCCGAATCAGCTCGCTTACCTGTTGCCCAACTTTTTTACGGCTGCGAGTATCTTTGCCGGCATCTACAGCATGATCTCAGCCGTTGAGGGGAAGTTTGTTATGGCAGCGTGGATGGTGCTGCTTTCACTGATCTTCGACGGACTGGACGGGCGTGTGGCGCGTCTGACGAATACCTGCAGCCGTTTTGGTGTCGAATTTGACTCTCTGGCCGATATCGTAGCCTTCGGTGCTGCGCCGGCTATGCTGCTATATCTCTATGCAGGGCATGATTTCGGCCGTTTCGGGATTATGGCCAGTGCGCTTTTTGTCATCTTCGGCGGCATCCGTCTGGCGCGTTTCAACGTGATGAGCGGCCAGAGCGAACCCTCCGTCTTTATCGGGGTGCCGATCCCGACAGCAGCCGTGTTTATCTCTGTCCTGGTGCTGTTGTATCAAAAATACAGCATACTGGCAGAGTATAAACTGTTTATTCTGATCAGTGCCCTTGTGGTCGCGGTGTTGATGGTCAGCAATATCCGCTATCCAAGTTTTAAAAAAGTCGATATGGATAAAAAGCATATCAGACGTGTCTTT
>CAZNQJ010000019.1:0-11019 GCA_964575205.1 uncultured Campylobacterales bacterium
CGGCGGTTTGATCGTGCCGATCCCGGTGGGAGATAACCGAAAAGTGATGACAATCCAGAAAGAGCTGCTGGAGGAAAATATTCTCGTCGGGGCGATACGGCAGCCGACGGTTCACTCTGCCATCATCCGGTTTATAGCACGACTCGGACCGGATGAAGTGAGCTTCCGGTCAGTGTGTGAGAGGATTAACCGGAGTTTGGGTAAAATAGTAGCTATTTATGGCAGTAACGAAGGGCGTAATGAAGATCAAAAGACTCCAGGTCTCTCTGAATGAGAGGCGCTTAGTTGACATCGGATTTACGATAAAACGTTCATTGGCGCTTGTCGGGCAGAGCGGCAGCGGCAAAAGCCTGACACTTAAAGCGCTGCTGGGAATGCTGCCGTCTCAGATGGTGTTGCAGTTGGATCTGGAAGCGGATTTTGCGCTGGAGCGGGGGAGAACGGTCGCTTTTGTGCCGCAAAACCCCTTTACGGCGCTCTCGCCGCTGACAAAGATCAAAGACCAGTTTTTTGTCAGTGCGCAAAAGCGACTCGAACTGTGCCGGAACGTGGGTCTGGAGCCTGCTCTGCTTGAGCGCTTCCCTTCGGAGCTTTCGGGCGGGCAGCTTCAAAGGGTGATCATCGCCATCGCCTTGAGCGGTGAGCCCGGACTGCTGATGCTGGACGAGCCGACAACAGCCCTTGACCCCAAGACCCGGGTGGTGATCATCGAACTGCTGAAGAGATTGCAGGAGCGCCAGGGCTTTAAGATCCTTTTTGTGACGCATGACATGCACTCCGCATCGATGCTCTGTGAAGAGATCTGTGTGATCAAAGAGGGCAGAGTCCAGGAGAGCGGGGAGATGGAGGCTGTCGTAAAGCGTCCATCAAGCCCCTATACGAAAACATTGATTGAAGCAAGTTTTGCAAACAGGAAATTCAGAGAATGAATATTGATAAAATATTGGAAAAAAAGATAAAACAGGACAGCGGTATCCAGACGGATCTTCCTGTGAAAAAATCAGGGCTTAAAAAGATCAGTATCGTCGTACTCCTGCTGCTGTTCGTTTTCGGACCGATCTTCTATGTCGGAGTTATTGCGACGAATCTGACCTATGATACCAGCTCCCTTGTCGACTATAAACCGAAGATGTCATCGCGTATCTATGATATCAACGGGGACAAGATCGCCAATGTCTTTGAAGACAGACACCGTTTTTTTGCCCCGTTTGACGAGATCCCTCCGCGTATGGTCGAGGCCCTGTTGGCGATCGAAGACACCTCGTTTTTTGAGCACAGCGGTATCAACTACGATGCGATCTTCCGTGCCATCATCAAAGATATCAAAGCGATGTCGATGGTCGAAGGCGCCAGTACCTTAACCCAGCAGCTGGTAAAGAACACGCTTTTGACGCGTGAAAAGAAGATCTCGCGAAAGCTTAAAGAGCTTATTCTCTCCTATAAGATAGAGGCTGAACTGAGCAAGAAAGAGATACTGGAGCGGTATCTGAACGAGATCTATCTGGGGCATAACTATTACGGGGTCAAAACGGCAGCGGACGGTTACTTCCACAAGGAGCTCAAAGATCTGACCCTGAAAGAGACGGCAATCCTGGTCGGTCTGCCCAAGGCGCCGAGCTATTATGCGCCGACAAAAAACTATGATATCTCCCTGGGACGTGCGAACCGCGTTATAGAGCGGCTGCACGCCTTGGCCTGGATCGATGACGAAAGCTATGAAAAAGCGCTTAAGGAGCGTCCGACAGTCTATGATGAGACCTTGACGCTGAACAAGGCCCCTTATGTCGTAGACGAAGTGGTGCGCCGTCTGAAAGAGCAGTTCCCGGATTTTAAGACCGGCGGCTATAAGGTCTATACGACGATCGATCTTAAGATGCAGAAAGCGGCGCAGGAGGCATTGGTCTATGGGTATGAGCAGGCGCAGATACGGGTCAAAGAGAACGGCGAGGGGTACGAAGACCAGAACCTTACAAAGTTTAACGGCGCCCTGATCTCGGTCGATCCTGAAGCCGGTGAGATACGGGCTATGGTCGGCGGTATCGATTATGCAAAGAGCCCTTTCAACCGGGCGACACAGGCTTACCGCCAGCCGGGCTCCGCATTTAAGCCCTTTCTCTATCAGGTGGCCCTGGATTTCGGGTATTCCGGCGCAACCAAGCTGATCGACATTTCACGTACCTATGATTTTGAGACACAGCCTGACGAGGAGGGTGAAGAGACAAAGAAGTGGAAACCGAAGAACTATGAAAACAATTTCAAAGGACTTATCACACTTCGCGAAGCTCTGGTCCACTCCCGCAATCTTGCCACGATCAATCTGGTGACCGATATCGGGATCAACACGATCACCGCCAATCTGAAAAAGTACGGCATCAAAGATCTTCCGAGTGACCTCTCCCTGGCACTGGGCAGCATCACCCTCTCACCGGAGCTCTTTGCCCAGTACTTCTCCTCATTTGCCAACGGCGGCATGCAGACTGACCTGACGCTTATTAAAAGTGTCGACAGAGGTGACGAAACACTCTGGGAACACCCGGCACAGGTGACCCGCCGTGTTGCCGAAGAGAGACAGGCCTTTTTGATGACAACGATTCTGCGTGAAATCGTCCAGCGCGGCACAGGTGCCCGTGCGCGTGTCAATGGGATAGAGCTTGCGGGCAAGACCGGGACGACCAATGATTCGATCGATACCTGGTTCGTAGGGTATTCGCCTTCGATCGAGACGGTGGTCTGGTTCGGAAACGATGACAACTCTCCCTTGTGGAGAAGAGAGCAGGGCGGCTGGACGGCAGCGCCGTCGTTCAGCTACTTCTACAGGGAGCTGATCAAGATCTATCCGCAGATGCCGCGCAAGTTTGAGAAGCCCGATGACGTGATAGAGGTGACGGTAGAGGGCAAACAGAAAGAGTACTTCACCGATATCTCCAAACCGCCTCAGGTTGAGGTCAAAGCGGAAGCCGACGAAGAGCTGCTTTTCTAGGAGCCGATGATGAAGAGGCGAATACTTGTTTTAGCAGTTTTAGGTTCGCTCAGTTTTGCCGATAGCTTCGTTGTCGGAAGCAAGAGCATCGGCATTTCTGCCGGAACGGGCAGTGTCAGCTACAGCGGCGGTGTCATTGCCGGCACGAAGGTCGAAAACTACTTTATCGTCGGCGTCAGCGGTGACTACTTTGTCAGGGATGACCTTTCTGTCGGACTGGGGTTCCGAAGCTGGAACGGCGGTACGCCGACGATCCAGCAGGTTACGCTGCCGGTGACCTATTATATGCCGACCCATACTAGTTATCGCCCTTATCTGGGGGCTTTCTACCGTTATACCTATATCGGAAGCGATAATTATGACAACTACAGCAGTGTAGGCGGACGAGCTGGCGTCGCAGTACTATTTAACAACGGGTATGCAGGTTTTGGGTGGACGCAAGAGGTCTATCTCAACCGGGACAACATGAGCAGCAGCAGCTCGGGTTACCCCGAAGCTGTGATCGGTTTCAGCTTTTAAAAGCGCGGTTTAGTGCACTGAAGAGTGCTTTGATCGTGGCGAGTGTAATGTCGTTGTCTTTGCCGACACCGAAAAACGAGCTGCCCTCTTTCGTCTCGATCTCGATATAGGCTACAGCCAAAGCGGATGACTCCGCACCCATTGAATGCTCAGAATAGGAGCGTATCGTAAAGGCGTTAGGATAGTCTTTCAATAACGCTTTGCGGCAGGCGTCAATCGGACCGTTTCCTTCGCTTTCGGCTTCAATCGGCGTACCGTTGTAGACGTAGCGTATCTTGCTCTTGACCGAGTTCTTTTTTGTCGATGCCGAACGCGATACGAATTTCAGATGTGACGGCGGTCCGAAATAGGTCTTTTCAAAGATAGCGAGGATCTCGTCATTGCTCAGTTCTCTGGCTTCCTTGTCGGTCACCTCCTGAACGATTCTGCCGATCTCCGGGTGCATCTTTTTCGGCAGCTGATAACCGAAGCTGTCTTCCAATATATAGGCAACGCCGCCTTTTCCGGACTGGGAATTGATGCGGATGATACTCTCATACGTGCGTCCCACATCTTCAGGGTCGATCGGAAGATACGGTACTTCCCAGAAGGCGTCCTCTTTGATGCGCTGGTAGGCCATACCTTTATTGATGGCATCCTGGTGCGACCCGGAAAAGGCCGTATAGACCAGCTCACCGACGTAGGGATGGCGTACATGCGTCTCTATGGCGGTACAGCGCTCTACGACATCGAGTACCGTGCTGATATCGCTGAAGTCTAGCCCTGTCTCAAGTCCCTGCGTGTACATGTTCAGTGCAAGGGTGATGATGTCGACATTGCCCGTACGCTCGCCGTTGGAGAGCAGTGTCCCCTCGACACGGTCCGCTCCGGCTAAAAGTGCCAGTTCGGTCGCGGCTACCGATGTTCCGCGGTCATTATGGGTATGGGTAGAGATCAGTACATGCTCGCGGTTGTCCAGGTGGCGGCTCATCCACTCGATCTGATCCGCATAGACGTTGGGTGTCGCCATCTCTACGGTTGCCGGCAGGTTGATGATCACTTTGCGCTCTGCGCCGATGCCCCAGCGCGCTGTCACCGCATTACAGATCTCGGCCGCAAACTCAAGCTCGGTGCCGGTGAATGACTCCGGAGAATATTCAAGGGTGATCGTACCGTTGTGGTTGGCCGCATACTTCTTGACCAGGTCAACACCCTCCATCGCCAAAGCGATGATCTCGTGTTTCTCTTTTTGAAAAACGATCTTGCGCTGCGCGATCGAGGTCGAATTGTACAGATGCACAATAGCGGATTTGACACCTTCCAAGGCTTCAAATGTGCGGGCAATAAGATGCTCGCGCGCCTGGACAAGTACCTGGATAGTGACATCGTCAGGGATAAGTCTGTCATCGACCAGTTTGCGCAAAAAGTCAAACTCCACTTGGGAAGCGGAGGGGAATCCGACTTCGATGTATTTAAATCCGAGTTTTAGCAGGAGGTTGAAGAGTTCAAGTTTCTGATCAAGGTTCATCGGCGTGACAAGGGCCTGGTTCCCGTCGCGAAGGTCGACACTGCACCAGATCGGTGCTTTGGTGATCGTGTTGGACGGCCATTGTCTGTTTGGCAAATCGACTTGTGGGTACGGACGATATTTTCCGTTTGTATTCATACTCATAATGAATCCTGTCTGCTTGAATTCCAACTACCATCCTGCTAAGAGGTAATCAGTGGCGCAATTATAGCAAATAGAGGTATAAAAGAGGGAAAATCGAAAAGATTTGCAAAAGAGTGAAGAGCTGGTTAAGAAATGATTCTCTTGTGAAAGACGATTTTTTGAGTGCCGCTTCCTGTCAGGATTAGATCAATACTGTAAGACGTTCCTAACAAAGAGATTTCTATAATAGAATTTTATGCACAGGAAAAATGATGCGAACAAGCCGATTCGATGACGCCGCGCAGAGAGCTGGCGGATATTATTGTTGACAGGAGGAGAGGATGACCAGGCATATCCCCTATACATCGCTTTATACGGCGGATCACGGGTGGTTAAAAAGCCGTTTTCATTTTTCGTTTGCCGAATACCGCAACCCGGACAATATCCACTACGGGCCATTGCGTGTGATGAATGATGACCTGATCGCAGGCAAGAGCGGTTTCGGCACACACCCACATAATGACATGGAGATCGTAACCTATGTCCTGAAGGGGGCATTGACCCACCAGGACAGCATGGGCCATAAAGAGACGCTTGGCCGCGGTGCGATACAGTATTTGAGCGCAGGCACCGGAATAACCCACTCAGAGACGAACGAGGGCACAGAAGAGGTCCATCTGATTCAGACATGGATCATGCCTGACGCCAAAGGGCTGAAACCGCAGTACGGCTCCAAAGTGTTTGACAAAAGCGAACGGCACAACAGATGGCTGCATCTGGTCGGCCCTGCAGGGAGCGCGGCCGGAATTCACATCTACCAGGATGCAAGTATGTTTGTCAGCGAGATCGATGCCGGCCGAAACATTGTCTTTGATCTTAAGGAGGGGAGGCAGCTCTATCTTAAAGTCATGGAAGGTAGCGCCGTGATAAACGGCACTCTGTTTGCACCGGGGGACGCTGCAGAGGTCGAAGATGAAGCGCTAAGGGTAGAAGCGATTACAGCTGCACATCTGCTTTTGGTTGAGATGGCGAAAGGATAATGCGTGTTTCCGTTATACCGTTAACGGATTTACCTCTAAAGTAAATGCTGCCCCGCGTTGCGTGTTGTCGACATAAAGCTGGCCGTTCAATTTTTGTGCGATCTGTGCGCTCATGTAGAGACCGATGCCCGTACCTTCGGCTTTAGAGGTGAAATTGGGCTTGAAAATATCTTTGATGAGCTCATCCGGAATGCCGCCGGCATTGTCTTCGATCTGCAAGATGACCTTGCCGTTTTTTTGATGAAAACGAATATAGATAACGCGGTTTTTGCGTTCACGCTCTATAAATACATCGCGTGCGTTTGTGATGATGTTCAGGATAAGGTGTTTGAACTCGTTTTCGATCCCGGTGATAATGATCTCTTTTTCGCTTTCAATACGGACCTCTATCTGATTGCGCAGCAGCTCGTCTTTCATCAAAAGCATAACGGTCTGGATACAGCGTTTGAGGCCAAAAGGTTCCACCTCTTTGTCGGAGCGGAAGAAGGTACGGAACTCCGTCAGCGTTGAGATCATATGTTCGATCTGCTCATCGACATCATGGACAAGCGTATTGATATAGGCGCTGTCGACCACACCCTCTTCAAAATCGCTCTGCAGCAGCTGTGTATACATGCTTAAAGCATTGAGCGGCTGTTTCCATTGGTGTGCAACGGCATCCATCATCTCCCCCATCGCCGCCATTTTGGCCTGCTGTTGAAGTATCTTCTCATTTCTAAGATGTGCCTCGGTCTCCTGCTGAACCAGATTAGTCAACTCGAATTTGTAGCGTGCAAGCTCTTGCTCCTGACGCTGGAGCTTTTCATTGTAACGGGTGTTTTGATCGACCAACATTGTGCGTAAACGCAAATCATGCATGTACTGCTTGGAGAGAAGCAGCACTTTTTGGTGCATATCAGGATGTGCATTTTTACTGAGATTGATAACAGTATCTAGCAGTTCTTTGGTTTTCTCTTGTGTCACTGAACTTGTCCCTAATTCGCGTCATCTCTGTAAAATTATAGAATATGTCTTATTATGTAGTGTTATAACACGGTTTTAATAAAGCAGCCCTGATAATAGGCAAAATAAGATCAGATTTTGTGCAAGAAGTTTACTTTTGACAATAAGTTTAACAATAGAAATTTTTGACTGTTACGGATATCTTTGGCGGAAGAAGGAAGAGGGTAAAGGGTGTGCCCAGAGGAGCAGAGGCTTCTCCGGTCTGCATAAAAGCTAAAGCGCTTTTAGCACTGATATGTTGTCTTGAACTCGTAGGCAGTCGGGCGGCCTTCGTCAGGCCATACATCACGCTCGAATCGGTAGTGCTGATACTCTTCAATAAAGTGGTCCGTAAATACCGGTTTCAAGAAATCATTGTCACGGATCAGAGACTCAAGTGAACCGCGTAGCGTGTGCGGCATTTGAGGAATTCCTTTTTCGCGGATCTCATCAAGAGAGAGTTCGAAAAGATCTTCGTCCATCGGACCGACCGGGATATCCCGGTTCTTGATACCGTCAAGACCTGCCATCATCATTGCCGCAAATGCAAGGTACGGACAAGCAGTGCTGTCCGGGAAACGCATCTCGACACGTGTCGCTTTTTCGCCGGCACCGTAAGGGATACGGCATGAAGCGGAGCGGTTTTGAGACGAGTAAGTCAGGATACTCGGCGCTTCAAAACCCGGAAGCAGACGTTTGTAAGAGTTTGTCGTCGGGTTTGTGAACGCCGCAACCGCTCTTGCATGTTTGAAGATACCTCCGATGTAGTTGATCGCCATCTCGCTCAGGTTCGCGTAGTTGCCCTGCGCATAGAAGAGGTTTTTGCCGTCTTTCCAGAGTGACTGGTGGACGTGCATACCGTTTCCGTTGTCGCCGTAAAGAGGTTTAGGCATGAATGTCGCTGTTTTGCCGTTAAGGTGCGCGACCATTTTTACGACATATTTGTATTTTTGGACATTGTCGGCCGCACCGATGATGTCAGAGAAGACAACACCGATCTCGCCTTGCCCCTGTGCCACTTCGTGGTGACCAAGTACGACTTCAAGACCGACCTGCTCAAGTACCAGCATCATCTCGGCACGGAGATCTACCATAGAGTCTGTAGGCTGGACCGGGAAGTAACCGCCCTTTGTACCTGGACGGTGTCCTGTGTTGTACATATCTTTGTAGTCCGTACCTGAGTTCCATCCACCCTCTTCGGTATCAATTCTGTAGCCAGCTTCATTCATGTTGTCGGTAAATTTAACATCATCGAAGATAAAAAATTCATTTTCCGGACCGAAATAGGCAGCATCGGCGATACCGATACTCTCCGCATGTGCAAGCGCTTTTTTAGCAATAGAACGAGGGCATTTCTCGTAGAGTTCACCTTTGTAGATGTCGAAGACATCACAGATAAGGATAATGGTCGGATCTGCAGTGAACGGATCAAGGAATGCTGTCGGAACATCGGCTTTAAGCAGCATGTCAGATTTGTTGATCGGCTGCCACGCATCGACCGAAGAACCATCAAATGGGAAACCATTTTCCAGTATCTCTGTGGTAACTGCACTCATGCGGTACGTAAGGTGGTGCCATGCCCCTTTGATATCTGTAAAACGAAGGTCGACGAATTGAACATCGTTCTCTTCACAATATGTAAAGAACTCCTCTACGTTGTTGACGAATTTTCCCATGTGTTAGCTCCTACGTGAAATTTTAATTGCAAAAGTATAACTCAATTCTATTGACACTTTGCTATAAGTATTGCCTAAAAAATAGACAATTTAGAAGGTGTCTCAAAAAGTGAACTGCGAGTCGACATACTGTAGTGTCTAAAATATATGCAAGGTGGGAGTGATTTAGAAAGGGTACATCGTGCGTTTTCGATTTTTATAGCTAGCACATTCCGTATAACCGACGGTGCGGGCAATGGTCTCTATCTCGTTGCGAAACAGACCGACATGTTCAGGACTGTGGGCATCGGAGGAGAAGGTGATCGGTATACCGAGTGCAAAGGCTGCCTGCAGGATCTCGGCTGAGGGATAGGGCTCGGCACAGGGTTTGCGGTAGCCTGCAGCATTGATCTCCAGGACCATGTCGGCCTCTTTGATCGCTTTCAGGGCCGGCATCGCCAGCTCCAAAATATCTTTTTCAGGCATAAATTTAAAGACCTTGATCAGATCAATATGGCCGACGACATCAAAAAGCCCGCCCTTTGCCATCGCTTCGATGAGATCAAAATATTGCTGCCAGACCAGGTCAATGTCTTCATTCTGATAACGGCCGATAAACTCAGGATTGTCGAATCCCCATTTATTGATAAAGTGAACGGACCCGATCAGATAGTCAACGTCTGCATTCAGGATGCGTTCATCCATATGTCCCGGAAGATAGTCGACCTCATAGCCGAAGAGGACCTCGATCTTATCGGCATATTTCTTTTTTGCGTTCATGACCCTTTCTCTGTAGAGGGCCATCTCTTCGAAGTTCATGCGGTATTTGGGGTCAAAATCCATCGGTGCGTGGTCGGAGAAGCCGAAAACATCGATACCGCACGCTATCGCTTTTTCAACATAATCATTGACGGTGCCTTCAGCATGATTGCAGAGTGTTGTATGGTTGTGCAGATCGATTTTCATTTTTTCTCCATAAACTAATGCTGTAATTATAATATAGATCAACTCTTTAAATCATCTTTGTTTCGCATTTAGCTAAAATTGCACTATATTATTTAAAGATGAAAAATGCCCAATACAAAAAAAGTAGAACTTCTCTCTCCTGCAGGGAACCTGGAAAAACTCAAGATCGCGCTTGATTATGGCGCCGATGCCGTTTACGGGGGCGTAAGCCACTTCTCTCTGCGGATCCGTTCCGGCAAAGAGTTCAGTATGGAAGAGTTCAAAGAGGGGATCGATTATGCCCATGAACGCGGCAAGAAGGTCTATACGACCATCAACGGCTTTCCTTTCAACTCACAGTTGAACCTGCTGAAAAAGCACATCGAAAAGATCGCGGAGCTCGAACCCGATGCGATCATCGTGGCAACGCCGGGTGTGCTCAAACTCTCCCAGGAGATCGCGCCGCATATTCCGAAACACCTCTCGACGCAGGCAAACGTGATGAATGTGCTCGATGCCGAGATCTATTACGAGATGGGGGCCAAACGTATCATTGCGGCCCGCGAGATCTCGCTGCGCGATCTGACGGAGATCAAAAAAGAGCTTCCGGAGCTTGAGCTGGAGGTCTTCGTGCACGGTTCGATGTGTTTCGCCTACAGCGGCCGCTGCCTCATCTCGACACTGCAGAGCGGGCGCGTGCCCAACCGCGGATCCTGTGCCAATGACTGCCGCTTCCCTTATGAGATATATGCCGCCAATCCTGAGACCGGAACCCTCTTCAGGATTGAAGAGGATCCGGGTATCGGGACCTACATCATGAACTCCAAAGATCTTAACCTGGCGTCGCATATGAAGGAGATCCTTGATTCGGGTGCAGTGGACTCGGTAAAGATAGAAGGACGCACCAAGACAGCCTATTATGCCGCGACTACGGCCAAGGCCTACCGCATGGCGATCGATGACTACTATAGAGGCGATTATCAGCCTGAGCGCTATCAAAAAGAGCTCAACACGATGCAGAACCGCGGCTTTACGGATGCCTATCTGATCAACCGCCCTTTTGAAAAACACGACACCCAGAGTCTGGATTTTACGATGCAGATGGGGACCGAGCAGGTCAGCGGTATGGTAACGGAGGAGGGCACCCACTTTCTCTGCAAATACAAGACCTACCCGGGAGAGAAGATCGAGATCATGGCACCCCTTGATGCGCTCATCGAAGAGGTCGACAATGAGATCGGAACTGTCACCAAAGAGGGCGATACCTAC
>CAZNQJ010000020.1:0-11009 GCA_964575205.1 uncultured Campylobacterales bacterium
GCGCTTCGCTTCCGATTTAGGCAGCAGGTGGTAGGTGTCGCCCTCTCTGGTCACGTCGAAATAGGTTTCAAGCCCTGAAAAATCCTGGTTGTAGATCGAGCGCATAAAACTGAAATAGAGACTCATGTCGATCTGTTTGGAGAGATCGATCACCTGCGAAGTGTTTGCGTCCACATCCTCAACGGTAAGGGTTTTTCCCGACTGGATAAGCGTCTTTTTTTCGGGTGACGTATAGCGGATAACGGTCCCTTTGTCCGTGATCGTGATAGAGCCCTTGAATACCGTCGTCTTGTCCAGCGCATAGATATAGCGTTTTTCGGTGAACTCGCCCTCTGCCCACAACGATCCGATCAGAATAGCCAATAAAATGATCGCCCTCATCACTGCCCTTCTCTTTTTTTCTCGCAGACGATCAAAGAGTGGCAGAAACCGACCTGATCGTGGATCTCGCTGATGACCAGTCCGGCTTTGACGACGCAGCGCGTCAGCTCGCCCAGGTTGAACATCTTGCTTTTGCCGTTGGCCATTGCCGTAAAATAGGGCGAGGTGTTGATCAGGCAGTAGGCCGAGGTCTCGTATTTCTGGCGGTCCCACATCGGCTCCAGAATATAGACCTTTCCCTCTTCGTCTATCGAACCGGCGATCTTGGCGAGGATCTTCACAATGTCCTCTTCGCCGAAACAGTCCAGAAACTGGCTCATCCACGCCGCGTCATAGCCCTGCGGCAGCACCGTTTCGCGCTTGAGCATGTCGGCGCTGAAGGTGTCGATGCGCTCGTCCAGCCCCGCTTCCGCAACTGCTTCCGAAGCGATTGCCAGCTGCTGCGGCAGATCGACAATGGTGACATGGCAGGAGGGGAGCGTTTTCGCGCAGATGAGCGAGAACCTTCCCGTATTCCCACCGATATCAAGAAGCTGCCGCGGTTCATCTTTGGCGATGATCGCCAGGGCCGCTTTGAATGCCGAGTCGGAGTAGAAATGGTCGAAATCGAACCACGCCTTTTTCGCTTTCGGCGGCAGGGAGGAGAGCCCCGGATAGATCGTCTCCCACTCCCCGAACACTTTGAGTCCGGCCGGTTCGCCGGTGGCGACCGCCTTGTCCAGCTCGTAAAGCCCCAGGTAATTGACATAATGGTTGTAATCCATATTGATACGGGTCATCGGGTCGTTGAGAAGGAAATAGCCGATTTTTGTGAGCGTAAAAAGCTCTCCCTCTTTGGCCACAACCCCGGCACTGCAACCCGACTCCAGCAATACGGTCACCGCGTAGGGTGTCATGGAGAGCTTCTCGGCTATCGCTTCGGCGCTCATCCCTGCACGCTCTTCATGCAGCAGTTTCAGAATGCCGCTCTCTCTTAAAACGCGCACTGCCTGAAAGACGATGGGGGCAAAGGCAATCTTTTGCGCCTCGTATTGCGCCTCGGCCGCGGAGATATCGCTAACATCAAAAAAATTATCCATCAAAGGCCTTTATGCGCAGAGGATTCCGGTGCAATTTGCGCGATCACAGCTGCGCAGATTTTTTCACAAATATAGTGATAACAAGCCATTTTTATGCAAATGGCCGAAAAAGAGAGACTGGCCGATATTCCCGTTATCGGCGATACGCCCTGCTATAGGTTCTGATTGATAAAGTCGGTCAGGGTGCGAATAGAGACAAAAATATCTTTGGACTCTCCGGCGTTGTCGATCTTGATTCCGTACTGGTTGTCCAGAAAGATGACCAGCTCGATAGCATCCACGGAGTCAAGCCCGAGTCCCTCGTTAAACAGGGGCGCGTCGTCGTCGATCTCATCGGCGCTCATCTCTTCGAGTTTAAGCGCTTTGATGAGCTGTTCTTTTACCGATCGGTATTCAATCATCTTTTTTTTCCTACGCATTATTATTGTTATTTTGAATCCAATCTTACCTTTTTGTATCTTTTTAAGAGATAAAAGAGCCGCCCCATGATTAATCCGTCATTCGTTATAATTCGCCAAAAAAAGGCGTATAAACAATGGTCAAACAGCGGGGCAGCGGAGCAGGTCTATTTATCGTCTACCTTTTTTTCCGTTTTTTCGGATATCCTGGACTGCGTTTTGCCCTCTTTTTCGCCGTTTTGTATTTTTCCCTGACCACCCCTGCGACCAAGCGGGGGCTGCGGGAGTACTATCTCCGCTGCACGGGAGAGTTCGGTTTTCGCACCTATTATCGCCACCTTTTCACCTTTGCCCTTGTCGTTGCGGACCGCTTTTTAAGCAAAAGGTTCCTGGAACGCTATCATGTGGATGCCATAACCCAGAGACCTTGCCGCTCGGACCTTGAGAGAGGGGCCCTCTTTCTTTTTTCCCACGTGGGGGACTGGAGCACCTGCGAGCGCCTCCCTTCCGAAAAAAACATTCCGATCAACATCGTCATGCAGGAAGTCATGAAGGAGAGCATACAGGGGTTCGGAAAATTCATTCAGGGGAAACAGGCCGGCAGCATCAGAGTCATCGATCTCTCAGAGGGGCCGATCACGGTGGCTGTCCGTATCGCGAAAGCGTTTCAGGACGGCGAGATCGTCGCCATGATGGCCGACCGTTTTTTAACGAAGCAGGGCGCCGTTGCCGTCACTTTCCTCGGGGAGCGGGTCTTCATCAACAAAAATCCCTTCGAAGTCGCCTACAACCGCAACGTCCCCCTGGTCGCTCTGATGTCAATGCGGGAAAAAGATTATCATTACAACGCCAGCTATTATCGGCTGACCCCTTACGACCGTACCGTTCCGAAGGAGCAGGCGATCTCTGCCGCCGCCCAGGAGTACGCGGAGATCCTGGAAAAAGTCGTCAAAGCGTATCCGGATCAGTGGTTCAACCATTATGATTTTTTTACGGTCGCCAAAGCCCCCTAGTCCCTCTCCAGCCCCTCTTTTTTCAGCCGCATCGTCTCCCAGACGCGTTGTTTGTACGCTTCGGCGTCCTCGCCTTCGAACGGCATCATCGGCTCATTGAAACGGATTTTTATCACAACCGGCTTCACCTTCTGCCAGGAGAAGCTCCCCTTGGGGACCAGATGCCGCGTCCCCGAGATCACAACAGGGACGATCGGTACACCTGACTGCAGGGCCAGTGAAAAGGCCCCTTTTTTAAAAGGGAGCAGCGCTCCGTCCGGACTGCGCGAACCTTCCGGAAAGATCAGCACATTGCTCCCCTCGCGCAGTTTTTGCAGCAGGGCATAAAGGGCATTGATGCCGATGCCGTCCATTACGCCCAACAGAGAGGCAATGGGGCGCAGCAGCCAGTTGAAGGCACTTTTTTTATTCGTCAGATGAAAAAGATCGGTGATGTAGGCGCCCATCAGCGGATAATCAAGCCATGACTCATGGCTCGCGACATAGATATAGTGCTTGTCAGGCTCATAGTGCGGATGCATTTGAAGATCGATCCCTCCGACACCCGGGGCGTAACGGAAAAACACCCGGAAGACCAGAGCAGTGACGCGCTGAAAGAGAACGTGGGGCTTTGGCGCTCTTGTCATCACCTTAAAAAGATACCCGACCATCGCGGGGATAAATCCCAATACGATCACGCCGCCAAAGAGACCGTAACCCCAGAGGTTCCGGACCCATTGGCGCACCCTTGCGCGATGGACGAACAGAATCTGCAGAACCATTGCCGCCCCGAAGAGCACATACCATCCGCCAAAAGAGTAGAGCGCCCATAAAAAAGTGCTGCTCTCGAGCAGAAAATAGAGATGCAACGCACTGTTCACCCCTAAAATAGCGATCCAGAACCGGTGCGAAACGATGACGTCACGCCGCTCCGCTCCGGTAAGGGGTCGTTTTTTGAACTTCTCTACCCAGGGAAAAAGCAGATAGTGTTTGGTGACAACAGCCGAGATAAAATAGAGTAAAAAAAGCAGCGAGAGAAGCAGCGGATAGAGTTTCAGTGCGATAAAATCACCGGAGATCCCGGCGGCTGTCCCCAGCAGGAGCAGGACGACAGGCGAGACAAAGTTTTCAGCTTTTCTGCGGCGCAGAAGCAACACAACCGCCCATCCAAGCCCCGCGGCAATAAGCGCCATACCGACTGCTGATACCGGAAAATAACGGCTGGCAATCAGTATGAAGGGGACATAAACAAGCGTCGCAAACATTATTTGGACAAATGTTGTTCTAACTGCTCCACGATATCGCCGACCGTTCCGACTGACGAGCCCATCTCACGTTCAAAATGAAAATCGTACTCTTTTTCGAGCGCGCATACAAAGTCAAACATGTCCAGGCTGTCGAGCTCGAGGTCTTCCACCAGCAGTTTGTCGGGCGTAACCTCTTGGGGCTCTTTTTCAAACTGCTCTACGATAATCGCCTGAACTTTTTCAAATACATCATTCTTCATTCTTAAACCCTTTAAAATTAGATCTTCTTCAATATGATCGAGGTGTTGATTCCCCCGAACGCAAAATTGTTATTCATCACGGCGGTAACAGCCGTTTCACGGTGTGCACGGATATAATCCAGAGGCGCGCACGCCGGATCGACCTCCGCAAGATTTTTATTGGCGGGCAGAAAGGAATCATTGAGTGCCATCAACGAAACAATGCTTTCAAATGCACCGCCGCCGCCGAACATGTGCCCCGTATAGCCCTTGATACTGCTGATAGGCGTCCGGGAGCCGAACACTTTATGCACGGCAATTGATTCGAAGATATCGCCTTTGGGCGTTGCCGTCGCATGCGCGTTAATATACCCAATACTGCTTGAATCTAACCGTGCATCTTTCAGCGCATCACGCATCACCGACTCCATGCCCCGTTCAGAAGGCAGTGTGATATGGCTGCCGTCGCACCCGGTCGCGTACCCGGCCACCTCGCCCAGGATCACGGCGCCCCGTGCTTTGGCGTGCTCATACTCCTCGAGCACCAGCGCCCCGGACCCTTCGGAGACCACCAGACCCGAACGTGCGATGTCAAACGGGCGTGATGCCGCTTCAGGATTGTCGTTGTAGCCGATGGCCGTTGCGCCCATGCTGTCGAAGATTCCCGCTTCGACATAATGCAGCCCTTCGCCGCCGCCGACGAGCATCACATCGCTCATGCCGTACTTGATCGATTCGTACCCGGCACCGATCGCCTGGGCAGAGGCTGTACACGCCGAACTCGTAGGCAGATTGCGTCCGATGATCCCGAACATGACCGCCAGGTTCGCAGCCACCGTATGGCTCATGAAACGCAGAAAGGCGGTGGCGTTCTGGCGCCCGAACCCGCTGTTGTGCGAAACATCCTCCGCATAGTCAAACAGTGTCTCAAGCCCTCCCATGGCCGAACCGAACGAGATCCCCGTTCTGGGGTCGGAGACCTCTGCGGGCGTAAGACCGCTCTGGGCAACGGCGCGTTTGAGCGAAAGGGCGCACATCATGGCGACCCGGTCCATCGTACGGCGGTACTGCCGCGGTATCTCGCTGAAGTCATCCTGAGGGACCACCCCTGCTATCCTGGCGGAGAGGCCGTTGGCCTTATCCCACTCCGGCATGCTCCGCACACCGCTTTTCATCTGCTCAAAATTACGCCTCAGATCTGTCAGGTTATCGCCGATAGGCGAATAAAAACCTACTCCCGTAATCACTACGCGCCGCATTATCGTACCATCCCCCCGGAGATCGTGATGACTTCTGCCGTGATATAGGAGGCTTTGTCGGCCAGGAAGAAGATCGTCTCGGCCACTTCGTCAGGATTGCCGAAGCGTTTCATCGGAATCAGCTTCTGAAAATCTTTCTCGTTGAAACCCGCCGTCATCTCCGAATGGATAAAACCCGGGACGACGCAGTTGGCGCGGATGCCGTGTCTGGCCGTTTCGAGCGCCAGCGATTTTGTCATCGCGATCATCCCGCCCTTGGATGCCGCATAGTTGGTCTGTCCCGCGTTTCCGACGAGACCGGCAACGGAGGAGACATTGACAATGGCCCCTTTTTTCTTTTTCTGCATGGCAGGCAGAAGCGCCTTGGTCACATAATAGGTGCCCGTCAGATTGGTCTGGATCACCTCATCCCAATCGCTGTCTTCGAGCCAAAAAAAGAGTTTGTCTTTTGTTTTGCCCGCATTGTTCACCAGCACATCGACCTCGATGCCCTCCAGGGCCGCGCGTACGCTCTGCGCCGATGCGATGTCAAAACCGACACTCTGCGCATTGCCGAGCTCGCTGACCAACGCCTCTGCCTTGGCCTGGTTGCTGTGGTAATGGATATAGACAAAATAGCCGTTTGCGGAGAACATACGCGCCGTAGCTTCGCCGATAGCCCCGGTGGCCCCCGTTACGAGAACGCTTTTCATGCTCTTTCTCCGTTAAGACGGTGTTTTCCACCTGCTGTAATATTTATAAAGTCGGTATTCATCGCAAGATCCCTTTTAGTAAAAATATTCTTGAAAGTACGAGTTTCGTGTGCAGGACGGTCATAAAAAAATTGTCTTTCCATTTGTGGAAATGGGTCACGCGGCTCTCATCGTACACCGTCTCTACCGTCACTTCCAACACCTTGCCGCCGGCCCACAAAAACCGCACCAGGTTTTCAATTTCAAATTCGTATCGTACCGTAGAAGAGGGGTAAAGTAAAAACTCCACGGGATAGAGCCGAAATCCCGTCTGCGTATCCGATACCCACCTGCCGCTTTCGACCCATACCCAGAAATTTCCGATACGCCGTCCGATGGCAGAAGATTTTGGAGGGTTGCAGCTCTCAAAATCACGCACGCCGATGATCATCATCTCCTTTTCCTGCTCTCTTTCGAAAAGGTCTAAAAAGAGAGGAATATCATGCGCGAAATGCTGCCCGTCTCCGTCCATTGTCAGGCAGAACTCGAACCCCATCTCTTTCGCCCGCTCTGCGCCGCTGCGGAGCGCGACCCCCTTGCCCCGGTTTACGCTATGGCGCACAACGACCCAGGGGCCGTCCAACTCCAGGAGTGTTTCAACCGGAATATCCGAACCGTCATCGACAACAATGACCGTAAGGCCGTATACTCCGGCTTCGCCGACAACCCGCGCAATGGTTTCGGGATTGTTGTAGACGGGGATAAGGATACAGAGCTTATCTGACGTCAAGACTCATCTCGCTGCACGTACGTTCCTGTTTCATCAATTTGACCTTAATTCCCTGCGGACGTCTCTCCAGACGGATCACCACCTCATCCGACGGTTTCAAAGGTTCCATAAACTTTGACCGGCTGATACCAATGACCTGCAGGCCGAAGATCTCCGCAACCATATCGACCTGTAAAAAGGCGGGCAGCAGAGGGTTGCCCTCGAAATGCGCTTTGAAAACCGGATGCGTTTCATCGGCCAAAACGGCAATAGCCAGAGCCTCTTCCTGCATTACAAGCCTGTAAAGATGTTGGGTTAATGTATTCATCGCTTAAATCGACCATCCTGAATATTTTACGGTACCGGGTCTCTCGACCATGCCAAAAAAGATGTCGGCTCACGGCATCCTGAACGGCAGGTTGAAAAAACTCGTAAATGCCGCATTTCCAGATGCTTGGCATAAACTCCGTCTGCTGAATCAGACGCTATCAACGGGAAACGCATTGGCAGAAAATTATACAGTACTCTACCCCATACTTTGGTGAGAAATAGGGAGAACATCTGCTATTACGGGGCAAAAATCATAAAATATTCCTGCAGGTGCAACGCGGGGCGGGTTTAGTGTTTCAATCGCGAGAATGGCTATAATTCCATTCATGATCACAAGAAATTTTTTAACATTTGATATTGAAGAGTGGTTTCATGCCAATTATGACGGTATCGATCTGCATCAGTACGATTACAACTCGACCAACCTGGAGGCCAATGTCGATCGTCTCATTGCGATCTGCGAGGCTTTTAATGTGAAGTCCACCTGTTTTATTCTCGGTGACGTTGCCCGGCATAAGCCGCATGTTGTTAAAAAACTATTTGCCGCAGGCCATGAGATCGCATCGCACGGCAGTTCCCACCGGCTTATCTATCCGATGAAGCCTGATGAGTTTCACGCCGACATCCGCGTCTCTTCCGATACACTGGAGCAGATCATCGGCGAGAAGGTCGTCGGCTACCGTGCCCCCTCCTGGTCGGTGAAGAGCGATACCCTCCCCTGGTTTTATGATATTCTGGCACAGGAAGGATTTTTATACTCTTCATCCGTCTATCCGGCCAAAAACGCTCTCTTCGGCATACCAAATTTCCCGGACACACCCCACTGTCCCACCTCTTCACCTGTTCTGGAGATACCCCACAGTGTAATGAACCTTCTTGGAAACCGTGTCGGTTATGCCGGCGGGGGATATCTGCGATTTTTCCCGGCCTGGCTGATAAAGCGGATGATCCGGGAGAAGAACCGCGAGGGCAGCAGTGTCTTCATCTACCTGCACCCCAGAGAGATCGATATTCATCAGCCGAGATTGGAGCTTGGGTTGATGGACGGCTATTTTCACTACCAGGGGGTCGCCGGGTGCGAGGAGAAACTCTCAACGCTGTTGGGAGAATTTCACCCCACTCTTATGCGCATGGATGCGTATGCCAAAATAGTGGCCGCTGATGAGATCTCAGTTTAGACGATTATGATTACTTTTGTTTTGCGGCAGGTCTAAACAGGCTTATGCCGGCTTCACACTGTCAAAATGCGATCTGTGATAGTGAAGCGCCAGCACAGCGAATACCCCGCCGAGTATCAATCCGCCCGCTACGTCCAGAAATACATGCTGTTTGATCGCCATCGTCGAATAGACAATACCGAGACACCACAGTCCGTTCAGCCACAGCAGGGAGGCGTGCGCATGCATCTGTTTAAGATGGCGGTCTATCCAAAACAGGGAGAAAAATGCGGTCGCTACGTGCAGGGAGGGAAACGCATTTCCGGCAGTATCCATCGATTTTAACGAAGAGAATTCGGGATAATGGCTCCAGTTGATGCCGCTTTGGGGGATCGTAGTCGGAAACAGGATATAGATCCCGACACCCGCCGCGCACATCACGCCTATGTAGACACCGTAATAGATCAGCTCCTTTTTTGTTCGCATCAGTGCCGGCACCAGTGAGACATAGAGCCACAAAGAGAGATAAAAATAGAGAAAATAGGGTTGGAATCCGACACTACTGTCAACAGCGGTCAGCGGCATTTGGGTAGTTGAAAAGAGGGGATTCCTGAGCAGATAGAAATAGATTGCGAAAAAGACGCCGATAAAGAGGGTGGTGCCGATGGCTTTCAGGCACCAGTGCCCCCATAACCGGACAACCAGGTTTTTGGGAAATGATGACCCGTCCTCGCAGTCCCGGTTCCCGCAAATCTTCATATTTCTCCCTTTTTCTTACGGCCGGCAACAGGTAAGCTGCCGATGATGCCGACCGTTTATTTGCCTGCACGCGACATCCGAATCGGCCTCTTTTTTGAGATTGTAGCATATATTTGGTGCCCCGCCGGCTCTTCGCATTTAGGCTTTCTGCATCCGGATATTGTTCAAAACAGCTCACAGGCACTCTATTCTCGCATAACTCAGATCTTTACCAGACTGGTCTCCCAGCCGTCATATTGGCCGCCGAAGCGTTCGCTTTGATCAATAATGGCAAGCGTCAATGCATCGATGTCATAATAGTACGGTGTGTCGATACGGTAGAACTGGAGCCCGTATAGCGGGACCTCCTCCGTCGGCTCCATCTCTTTTTGGAGCCTAAACCCCTCCGCTTCCATCTGCCGTGCAAATGCTGTTCGGAATTCAGGGTTTTCAAAATAGCTCCTGTGTTCGATGGCACGCGGCAGTCTCAGGTTGTCGCCGGACTCTTTGAGCTGATCGCAGCTGCGGTGGTTCTGAATGATCTGCCACTCCTTTGGGGTTGGAAAGAGAAGTTTCTGATAGACCTCCCACTCCCTGTCCACGCGCGAACCGGACTCGAAGGTGTACGTGTCAAAATGCTTCATCGCGGCATTGGCGACATCGCCCCATTCAAAATCGAGTTTCAGACAGTAGATGAAGGTTACGCTCCCCTGCGTGACGATGCGGCCGATATATTTTCCGACGCGGTAGCGCAGCGACTCCAGCTCCAGCCGGTCCTCGATAAAGCCGACTTCATCCTCCTCTTCGGGTGCTATAAGCCCCTGCGCGTTGGGTGACTTCAGCGGCACCTTGACGAAACCGACATACATATACTCGTCGTCGGGGACACCGTCGGAGACGCCGGCATTAAAAGAGACCATCGAAGGGTGCCCCTCCATCGGTTTCATATACGCTTCCCAGTACTCTTGCATGATCTATCTCCTTTAGGGTACCTTTATTCCATCTCGAGCGTCATCAGGAACATATCTTCCCCGTCCACGACGCTGACATCGGTACTTTCACATTCCGGGCAGCAGTAGTGCCTCTTCTCGAGTTCGCTGATTTTCCCGCACGCCCGGCACTCTATCGTCAGCGGCTGTATGTTCATGACAAATTCCGCCCCGTCGCAGATGGTCTTCTCTTTAAAGGTGTTAAAGGCGATCTCCAGCAGATGCGGTTCCGCCCCGCTCATCACCCCGATCTTCACGATGATCTTCGTCACCTTCTGCGCATCATTCGCTTTTGCCACGCTCTCGATCTGCGCAAGCAGCGCCTGGACAACGGAATATTCATGCATCAGCAGATCCTCGGCAGCAGTTCGCCCTTGGGCAGATCGAGGAAACGGCTGCTTCCATAGCCGGAGTGCAGAACGACTTTGGCGGGGTATTTTTGCGTGACGCGCCCGATGACAGAGGCGTTCTCACAAAAATCGAACCGCCGCAATATCGCAAGGGCAGCCTCGGCATCTTCCGGTGCGACCGCCAGTATGAAGGTGCCCTCGTTCGCAAAATCCATCGGCTCGAAGCCGAACATCTCGCAGATGCCGCGCACTTCATCACAGATCTTCACCGCGTCCTCCTCCACCTCAAGACAGACACTGCTGCTCTGCGCCCATTCGTTAAGGACCGCTGAGAGGCCGCCGCGGGTCGCATCGCGCATCGCGCTGATGGCGATCTTGCCCTCGATCAGTGCTTCCACCGCAGGCCAGAG
>CAZNQJ010000021.1:0-10663 GCA_964575205.1 uncultured Campylobacterales bacterium
AGAGACCCTCGTGCACTGCAGCTGTTCGCAGGTAACCAAAACGTAATAATTTGTTATTTCTACGGGGTTATACTCCGTTCATTTCAGCGCTTCAGGAGCTGGTATTGACACGACTGTACACTTTGCTGCTATTGATGTTTTCGTTTCTCTTTGCGGGATGCGGTGATACCGGAGGCGGTGAAAATAATATCTCTTCAAAAGCAGAAGGGTGGCACTTTCAGGGCAGAGACTGTCTGGCCTGCCATAATGCCGATCTGCAAGCTGAGCGCCACCTTCTTGTGGCAGGAACGCTCTTCAAATCAGAATATGTGAACGATCAGGATGATCTGGGCGAGAGCTGCGGCGGTGCGCTGATCGTAAATTTTGAAAATACGGCAACGCGGACCGTCACCTCTTCCGCCGATTACGCCGACAGCGGTTCGAAAGGAGATAACGGAAAGGGAAATCTGTTTATTCTGCAGCGGCTGTTGAACACGCTTGAGGGCAGTTATATCATCCAGATCACGGACAGCAGCGGCAACGAATTGGCAAGTTCCGACCATGCCCACCAATTTAACGGTGCCGCGTATTCGGCTGGCGATGCGATCGACGGCGTAAACAGGCGTTCATGCAACGCATGTCATCAGGCGTCGGATGGGACACAGATCTATGCGAATGAAAAAAGCGGCTTATGCCAATAACTGCTTTTTTCGCAATGCTTTTTGAACCGTTGTCAGAAAAAAATATTCTATTGCAAGAACGGCGTTAGCGTCTCTTCCCAAATCCTGTACCCCTCGGGTGTCAAGTGCACCCCGTCACTGGTATAACTCTCTTTTAACCCCTCGTCTCTGTCCGCCATATTTGAGTAGAGATCGACAAAAGCAAACCCTCTCTTTTGACTCTCGTTATGCAGATAGCGGTTGAGCTGTTTTACATTCTGGTTGAGCGCGGCTGTCTCCGGCACTGCTTTGACCGGCAGGAGCGAGAGGATTACGACTTTGTCTGTACCCTCTATCTTCTCAAATATCTCGGCATAATTCTCTTCGATGTGCCGGACATCATGGCCTTGCAGGAGATCGTTGATGCCTATCATCAGCACGAGGGTCCCGGGCTTTTTTTCCAGGGTGTAATAAATGCGGTAAAGCAGGCCGTCCGTTGTGTCGCCGGCAATGCCGGCATTGTGGTGTGGGCCGAAAGCGGACCAGTCGTGGAAGGCGGTTAAACTGTCTCCGATAAAGATGAGGTCAGATTGTTTTGGCATGGGGTAAAAGAGTTCTCATTCAGTCAACTTCTTGCAGAGAAATGACAAGAGAGAATAAAGCAGCTTACTAGAGATGTTTTATTTTGACGGTGGAGTTTAATAACCATCCCGTTATCGCCATCAATGCAACGGTGATCAAAGCAGGGTAGATATAGAGCCCGCCCAAAAAGATCAGCCAGAGGACAATAGCGCCCATCGGCGTCGGCATACCGGTAAAATACTCTTCGATCTCGCCCTCTTCGGCATTGATATTGAACTGGATAAGACGGCGCAGTCCGCTGATGATATAATAGAGCGAAACGAGGGAGCCGAGAATAAAACCGAACGAAGAGGTCTCGGGCTGATCGATAATAGAGATGAAGATGATAAAGACCGGCGTCAGTACGAACGACAAAAAGTCGGCATAGGAGTCGAGCTGAATACCGAACTCATTGGAGAGCCCGTGTTTTCGTGCCATTTTCCCGTCAAAGATGTCAAACCCGCCGCCGATCCACAGGAGGATAACCGCCCAGACATAGTTGCCCTGCGTAGCCAGATAGATCGCGATCAGACCGCTGGTGAGGTTGCCGAAGGTGAACATGTTCGCCAGATTGAAATGGCTGTCAGCACGGTAGAGAAAATTCATCAGTTTCCTTGAGAGCAGCTCTGGAAACCTGGCCGGTCTGAGAGATACCCTTGATAGTTATGGGCGCTATTATAGCAAAAAGCGGATGAAGCAGTGTATATAATCAAGTCATAGAAAAAAACATAAATTCTGGTAATTAATATTATAATTATAAAAAAAGAGGAGAATAGAGGTGGCGAGGAGTGGCACTAATAGAAACGTTAAGGGGATGACAGCATGAAAAATATCTTTGTTCTGTCGCTGCTGTTTATCTCTCTTTTTGCCGAAGAGGCGATACACAGGGAGCAAGAAGAGGTCGGACTGATCCACAGTAAACAGGTGGGCCGCTACAAAGTGATGATAGCAGCTCCCGAAAATGTGGAGACGTTTGATCGGGCCTTTGATCATCTCACCCCCTTTGCCACATTTCGTCTGGCCAATATTACGACCCGCGAAGAGGCTTTAAAAGCGTTTAATATCGACGGGAAAAAGACGTCAGGCACTGCTTTTGGCGGTATTTTCGGTTTTGACACGGCTTCGCTGTACGGCTGGAATCTTCGGCTTGCTGCCTATGCCTCACAAAAGGTCCATGCCTTAACCTCAAGCGACCCGGCAAAGTAAAACAGTCTACTTTTTGATGCGGATGGCATCTCTTTTGCCTATATAGGAGAATCGGGCATTGTATACAGGAACGCGCTGTTTCATGCCATGGCCGGCCGGATCCTGATCGATACGCCTTATGCCGACAGTGACGATATCCGCATGTCACCCAACAGCTTTCAGGGCGCCTGGGGTGCTCTGGATATCAGCAATGACCTGCAGGCCCAGGCCTATTTCCTGACAGGATGGGCCGGGGTGGATTCCGGTGATGACCAGAATCTCTTTAAACCGCTTATCGATGACGGCTACGGCATTGCCGGCGGGGCATTGATCTATAAGCCCGATGAAAACGGGATATCGTTCTGGTACTACAATATGGATAAGATGAGTGATGTTTTTTATGTAGAAGCTTCCGGGGAGCAGTTTATAACCGGGGATTTTCACATAGAGTGGGGCGTGCAGGGCGCCCATATCCGGGAGCGGTCGGACTCCGGAGTTGACGGAGATGTCATCGGTACTGTGCTTATATTTGAATACAGGAGTGCTTATTTCGGAATCGCCTATAACCGGGTCTTTACCGATAATAACACGAGCGTGACCGACGGTTTTGGCGGCGGACCCTATTATACCTCCCTGGATAAACAGACGGTCGGAAACGTTTCAGACCTTGCGCCGGGCAAGGATCTGAATGCATATCGTCTCAACCTTGGTGTTGATCTTACGACGCTGGGGCTCAATGGGTTCAATATCGAACTCCTCCATGGCCACTTTACGCTGGCAGAGTCACCTGCGGAGGTCAAAGAGAGCGATGTGGCACTCTCCTACGCCATCACCGATCGATGGCATCTTGAAAGCATCTACAGTACTATCAGCTTTATGAATATGGACTATACAAATCCTGACAACCGGGCGTTTCGTGATTTCCAGCGCTTGGTAACACGATTAGACTACAGCTTTTAAGCGATATTAATTTGATTTCTATTATCATTAACGTATATAAACTAAATGAAGAAAATGAACACATTGACGAACTGCCCGAGAGGGTGTGAAACCAGGATTGTTAAGATCCATGCAAGCGGACCGCTAAAGCAGCGGCTGGTCTCTTTCGGTATGATGAAAGGGAGCAGCGTCACTTTACTGGAGTATGCCCCCCGCAAAAGCACCGTAGAGGTTAAAGTCGGTAAAATGCGTTTGGCCCTGCGTAAAGAAGAGGCTGATTTGATCGAGGTCGAATATGAAGCAAAATAGCGCCCCTTTTTGTCCGGTGACCGCTAAACACATCAAGATCGCGCTTGTCGGACAGCCGAATGTGGGCAAGAGCATGCTTATCAACTCTATCTCCAATGCCCACCTGCATGTCGGGAATTTCACCGGTGTAACGGTCGAAAAAAGCGAGGTGCTGTTTGATTACAGGGATTATCATTTCACGGTAGTCGATCTTCCCGGAACCTACGCCTTTACGAACTATACGATCGAAGAGCGTGTGACGCATGATTTCCTCTGCAACGAAGAGTACGACCTGATCATCAATGTCGTTGATTCGACCAACCTTGAAAAGAATCTGCAGCTTACCGCCGAACTGATGACGATGAGCAAAAAGATGGTCCTGGCGCTCAATATGAGCGATGAAGCGTTGAATGAGGGGCTTGAGATCGATGCGGTTTACCTCTCACAGCTTCTGGACCTGCCGGCTGTTTCGGTATCAGCCGTCTCCAAAGAGGGGATCGGCGAACTGATCGATTCGGTGATCAAGGTCTATGAGGCCCCCTTTTTCGAACCGAAACTGATCTTTTCCGAAGCGGTGGAGGAGGAGATAGGCCATATTCAGAGCTATCTGGACCACCACCATTTCAAAGCTACGATCTCAAACAGAAACATTGCGATCAACCTTCTTCAAAAAGAGAAAAAGACCTACCGTGTCCTGCACGACAATCCGCTCTGGATAGAACTTCAGCCGATACTGATCGAAGCCGACCGACATATTCAGCTGCATCATGACAGTGACGACATCAAAGAGATATTCGCTGAAGAGTATGCCGCTTTTAACCGCGGTATCATAACCGAGGTCGTCAAAGAGAGGGCTCTAAACGTCAAAAAGTTGACGAGGACGGAGCGCATCGACAACGTTCTGATCCACCCGGTGCTTGGAATCCCGATCTTTCTCTTCTTTATGTGGAGCCTTTTTCAGCTGACGTTTGAGATCGGTTCGATCCCCATGCAGTGGATCGATCTCGTCTTTGGCTGGTTCGGCAATGCGGTCGGAAACACCATCTCCAACGAGGCGGTGCGTTCACTTATTGTTGACGGTCTGATCGCCGGTGTCGGCGCGGTGGTGATGTTCGTCCCCAACATTATGATCCTCTTTATCGGTATCGCACTGCTGGAAGCGACGGGCTATATGTCGCGCGTCGCGTTTCTGCTTGACGGCTTTTTTCATAAATTCGGACTGCACGGGCAGTCATTCATCCCGCTGGTGACCGGCTTCGGCTGTTCCATCCCGGCCTATATGTCGGCGCGTATCCTCAAAAACGACCGCGACCGCCTGTTGACGCTTTTTATCATCGGGTTTATGAGCTGCGGTGCGAGACTGCCGGTCTATGTGCTCTTTACGGGTGCTTTTTTCGGTGAAGGCGATGCCGGAAATGTGCTTTTTGGGATCTATATCACGGGGGCCGTTATCGGTCTGATCGCGGCGAAGATCCTGAAGATGACCGCCTTTAAAGGCGCGGATGAGCCTTTTGTTATGGAGATGCCGAAATACCGTCTGCCCTCATTGAAACTGATCTGGCACACGGTAATGACAAAGACCTGGATGTACCTCAGGAAAGCGGGTACCTTTATCGCCGCAGCGACGATGCTGGTCTGGTTTTTGAGTACCTACCCGCATAACGATACCTTGCGTACCGACTATGAGATAAAGATAGAGGCGGCGCAAAGCGACGCTGAAAGACGTGCGCTTGCAAACAAGCTTCAGGAAGTCAATCTCGAAGAGAGTTACCTGGGCCATATCGGGAAATTCATGGAACCGGCCTTTGCCCCGTTAGGTTTTGACTGGAAGATGACGGTTGCCCTGCAGACGGGGCTGGCCGCCAAAGAGGTCGTGGTCTCGACACTGGGTGTCTTGTATGCGATGGGCGAAGATGTCGACCAGCAGAGCAGTTCGCTGATCACGGCTATAAGCCGGAACATCCCCTTCGCATCCGGCGTCGCATTCATCGTATTTGTGATGATCTACCTCCCCTGTCTGGCCGCATCCGTTGTCTTTACACGTGAAGCCGGCGGCATCAAGTACTTTGTCTATCTCTTTTTATTTACGTCAATCACGGCCTACATGCTCTCGTTCGTTGCCTATCGGCTTACCCTGCTTCTGGCCTAGGAGTCGGGAAGTTCGGGCGTTTTCCAGGGGTTTTCTCTGACGCTATTGCAGGCTGCAGAGATTCAAAAGCAAGGGCTTTCTCCCCGTATGCCTCTACCGGCATGACCGCTTCGTCCCGATTAGCTAAACGTTAGCCATATTGGGTTAAAATGGCGCCATGATAAGAATATTAATGATTGAAGATGATCTCGAATTAGCCGAGATACTGACCGAATTTTTAGAACAGCTCAAACCCGAAGAGATCACGGTCGAAACCGAGGATGATCCCTTTAAGGCACTCAGCATATTGAAACTCAAAGAGTTCGATCTGGTTATCCTGGATCTAACCCTTCCGGGAATGGACGGGCTGGAGGTGTGTGCGGCGATCCGCGAGCGCCAAAACATCCCGATCATTATCTCCTCTGCCCGTTCCGATGTGACCGACAAGGTGACCGCTCTTGAGCTGGGAGCCGATGATTACCTGCCCAAACCGTATGATCCTCGTGAACTTGAAGCACGCATCTATTCGGTACTGCGCCGATATGAGGCCAAAGTGGCCGCGGTGGCCCAGCAGAGCAGCAGTAATTTCAAGCTGGATGAATCCGCGATGCAGATCTCCTATAAGGGCCGTCCTCTCGATCTTACCAATGCCGAGTACGGGATATTGGCCTACATGATCAAAAAAGAGGGGATGGTGGTCTCGCGTGAAGATATCATCCACAATGTGTCGGCGATCAATGAGGACTCATCAAACAAGAGTATTGATGTCATGGTAGGACGTATCCGCAGCAAATTGGGAGACAAGTCCCTGATCGAATCGGTGCGCGGCATCGGTTATAAACTTATAAAATAGCATTGGGATGCGTCGCCACACGGTTTTATTGACAGTTCTGTTCGCCCTTTTGGTGACGCTTTTCAGTGTCAGTTATATCTTTGTCAAGTTTTATAAACTCAACCGTGAACAGTACATCAACAACACCTTCCTGAAATACAGTGTTATTACCCGTATCTATCAAGAGCATATGCAGACACATACATCGACGACGATGCTCGAAGCCAATCTTGCCCTCTACAACCTCTACTCCATTGAAGACAATGTTGCCGCAAAGAAGATCGTAGAGAGTGCAAAGATCCTGAAAAGCGAGAGTTTTCAGGCCCAGAATGACCCGGCCTATCTGCAGATCCGCCCCCGTTTCGATCCGCGCAGCATCATTGAGGTGCGCATCTCCATGCTGCAGCATCAGGGCTTTATCTATTTTTTCCTGCAAGGGCCCAACAGCGGTGTGCTTCTGCTTGATGAGAAGATCAAGCCTTACCGTGCCTGGAACCTGCTTTATGCCTACCTGGTTATCATCTCAAGTATCACGATCTCATACATCCTGATCTTCCTTCGTCTGCGGCCTCTTGGCAAGTTGCGAAAAAAGATCCGTGATTTCGGGGCAGGCAAAATGCAGACCTCGTTCAAGATGCGGGGACAAGACGAGATAGCGGTCGTTGCCAATGAACTTGAAAACACGCGTCAGAAGATCCGGAATCTGATAGAGTCGCGGACCCTGTTTATGCGCAACATCATGCATGAACTTAAAACGCCCATCGCCAAAGGGCGTATTTCGGCTGAGATGCTGGAGAACGGCAAGCAGAAAGAGCGTTTTAACCGCATCTTTTTGCGCATGGAGAGCCTTATTAACGAGTTTGCAATGGTCGAAGAGGTCTCTACCGGCTTCAGTCACGCCTCATGCGAAGAGTTCCGCCTGATCGACATTATAGACGGGGCGATCGATCTCGCCATGGTGGAAGAGACGAAGGTGAGTCGGGATGTGGATGCCAAAGTGAAAGTGACAGCCGACTTCAACCTCTTCTCAACAGCGATCAAGAACATGATCGATAATGCGATGAAGTATTCGCCCGACAAGCACATCAAGATCTCAACCCAGGAGGGGGAGATATGGTTCGAAAGCAGGGGAGAACGGCTTAAACATCCGCTTGCGTACTATGTCCAGCCTTTTACGAAAGATGAAAATTCGCGCGACAGTTTTGGGTTGGGACTCTATCTTGTCGATGCTATCTTGCATGCACACGGCATGACCCTGGCGTATGAGTACCTTGAAGAGGGGATCAACCGTTTTATATTTGAGCCGATCAGAAAATAGACGCTCTCAGGCGACGGATTTAAACGATTTGATAAAGCTGTTGATAATCAGCGTCAGTAAAATAGCGGCAACCACTTCATACCCGATGGCCCAGATAACGAAAAAAGAGCTGATCTTAAAGTTCAGGAAGTTGCTAAAGTCGCCTTTTGCGATAAAGAGGTATAAAAAACCAAGCCCCGCCAGATAGGGTATCGTGATAAAATAGACGATGAACATAAAGGTCTCATACCCCTCGGGCGCAAAAATATACGCTTTAATATCGACTTCTTTTTGGGCAAAAGATTCTGATCTGCGTTTTTTATTATTGCGTTTTTGAAAGCTTTTTGCTGAGGAGATATTGCCATTGACACGCATCGTTTTGTTATCGTTATTCATCTTCTGCCCGTTTAAAGTTTTATTTAACACGTATTTCTATCATACATCATTATAACTTAAATCGATGCTGAAGTTAAATGCTATAATACCTGTATGAAAACAGATAAACATATTTTAGTCACCAATGACGACGGGCACGAGTCGGTCGCTCTGCACGCACTTGTCGCAGAACTGCGTAAGATTGCCAAAGTAACGGTTGTGGCACCTGCCAACGAGAAATCGGCCTGCGGCCATTCGCTCACGCTTTCGCATCCGTTGAATTTTGTCAGTCTCGACGACGATTTCTACAAACTTGAAGACGGCACGCCGAGCGACTGTATCTACCTGGCGCTGCACTCGATGTTCGAAGGCAACAAGCCCGACCTGGTGGTAAGCGGCATCAATAAAGGCTCCAATATGGGCGAGGATATCACCTATTCCGGTACGGCGGCCGGCGCGATGGAGGCGGTATTGCAGGGCGTCCCTGCGATCGCGATCTCCCAGGTGATGGATTTTACCCAGCCTCTTCCGAACTTTGAACTGGCCACGCGAACGATCAGAACACTGGTCGAGAAGGTCTTCAGCGGCGAGTTTCCGCTTCCCCAGCGGGAGTTCTTGAACGTCAACATTCCCAACGGTGTCAATGAGGCGAGTATGAAGGTGACCTATGCGGGGTACCGTTTTTACGGCAACGATGCCCACCTTCATCGAAACCCCCGCGGCATGGAGTATTACTGGCTGGGGCTGCACCCTTTGGCTTTCAAACCGAGGGAGGCGAAAACAGTGCTTTCCGATTTTGAAGCGATCGAGCAGGGTTTTGTCTCCGTTACGCCGATACATCTTGATATGAGTGCGTATGCTTCGATGGAAAAACTGGAATCCTGGCTGTGAGGTTCGAACGCACCCGTATGCTCTTCGGCGATGATTTTAGACAGATCGAAGAGGCGAAGATTTTGCTGCTGGGCGTCGGCGGCGTCGGCTCATATTGCCTGGACTGTCTCTATCGCAGCGGTGTCCGTGACATCACCATCGTCGATTTTGATACCTACGACGAGAGCAACCAGAACCGCCAGATGTGGTCGGAAGAACATTTGGGCGAATCAAAAGTGATGAGTCTCAAAGCGCACTACCCCGAGATCATCGCCATCGACAAAAAGATCGATCCGGCCTGGGTCGAAGCCTTTGACTTTGAACCCTATGATCTGGTCCTGGATGCCATCGACGATACGCATGCCAAACTGGCCCTTGCGCAGAAGTGCTACGCCAAACTGATCTCGGCGACCGGCTCGGCCAAGCGGCTTGATCCGACCAAAATAGAGGTCTCGACGATCTGGAAAGCACACGGGGACCGTTTTGCCGCCAAAATCCGGTACGAACTCAAGAAACGCCGATTCTCTAAAAAGTATCCCGTCATCTTCAGCTCGGAACCGACCCATATCAAGGTCAAAGGCAGTTTTATGGCGGTGACGGCGGCTTTCGGTCTGACCATGTGCTCGCTCGCTGTCAAGAGACTGACGCAAAAGTAATGGCCGTACGTGCACCGGCCTTTGCCCGGGAGCTGGCGTGGTTCAATTCGGAGCCGCTTCTCCTCTCCGAGCTAAAAGGCAGATATCTCCTGCTTGATTTTTTCACCTTCGGCTGCATCAACTGCCTCAACAATCTCCGGACTATCAGATCGCTTCATGCACTCTACGGAGAAGCGCTTTGTGTTATCGGTATCCACACCGGAAAATTTGCGCACGAGAAAGAGCTCTCAGCCCTCCGGCAAGCGCTGCAGCGTCACGGTATTGAATTCGCTGTGGCGAATGACCCGGCGCACCAGATGGCGGATGCCTATGCGGCGAAAGGGTGGCCGACAACGATATTGATCGATGAGAGAGGTTATATTGTGGAACATCGCAGCGGTGAACAGAAAGTGGCGGAGTGGAAGCGAGTTTTGGCCTCCCGTGGACTCCAAGTCCGATCAGCGGGCTTGCAGAAAAAGGCGATTGAAAAAAAGCTGGCATTTCCCCAAAAGGTCCTCGCAACACCTGATTTTTTAGCCGTTGCCAACACCGGGTGCGGCGAAGTGTGGCTCAGCGATTATAAGGGCACCGTGTTCACTGTCATCGAAGCGCTTCAGGCCCCTATGGGGATGGCCTTTGCCGATCACAAACTCTATATCTGCGAAAGTGATGCGGGGCAGATCATCTGCTTTGACATGGAGACAAAAGAGAGATCTGCCGTCATCAAGGGGCTTTGTAATCCCTATGACATCGCAATAGATAGAGAGAGGTTTGTCGTCGCTTTGGCGGGTTCGCATCAGATCGCTCTCTACAGACGCCGTGATCTTACTCTTTTGCAAAGCTACGGCAACCGGT
>CAZNQJ010000022.1:0-10347 GCA_964575205.1 uncultured Campylobacterales bacterium
GGTAAGGATAAGTTTGCATGATAAAACAGTGGAATGATATGCTGCAGCGGATGTTAAAACGGATCGCTGTTGCGCTGCTCAAGCTGACGAAACGCCAGGCATTTTTCGTGTTATTGGCCGTAGCTCTGTCTGTTTCGTTCCTGCTGGTATTGTCCATCGATTTTCTATGGGACGGCCGTTTCAGCAGTGAGCTTATCTTTGCGGGAGTCATTGTCCCCATTCTTGACGGTGCTCTGATCGTCATATTGCTGTCGTCTTTTTTGGACGAGCTTCGCGAGGAGACGGAACGGAGCAAGAAGGTGCAGGAGGAGTTGAAATTCAAGAACACGATACTTCAGACAATTCAGGAGACGCCGCTTGATGCCATCCTTGTGGTCGACGAAAACGTGAATATCATCTCATACAATCAGCAGTTTGTTGAATTATGGGGGTTCGCTGCGCAGGCGGAAGGGGGACGTCTGGATGCCTCTACGCTGAAGTCAATAGCGCAGCAGGTCGAAAATCCGGAAGCGTTTACAGCCCGTATCCATAATCTGTATGCGCACCGTGAGATGAAAAGCCGTGAAGAGATACCGCTGAAAGACGGAAGGGTGATCGACCAGTACTCCGCTCCGATCACGGGGGCCGACGGCAAGTACTACGGGCGGGTCTGGTATTGCCGCGATATCACCGAGAGCAAGCGAGCCGAGGAGCAGATTCGAAATTTTGCTTTTTTTGATGCCTTGACCCAGCTTCCCAACCGCCGCCTGCTGAATGACCGCTTGAAGCAGGTAATGGCCGCCGGCAGACGCAGCGGCCTGTACAGCGCAGTTGTATTTATTGATCTGGATAATTTCAAGCCGCTCAACGACATGCACGGGCACGATATAGGTGATCTGCTCCTGGTCGAAGCGGCATACCGCATTACCGGCTGTGTACGTGAAATAGATACTGTTTGCCGATTCGGCGGCGATGAGTTCGTGATTGTACTCGGCGAGTTGGACACGGACAGGACACGTGCCGTTGCATTGGCAAAAAATATTGTCGAAAAGATCCGCGCCGCTCTCGCCGAGCCCTATCTGCTGACGGACAGTCAGGCAGGTGCTAAGGAGAAAACGGTGGAACATCACTGCACGGCAAGCATCGGTGTGGCGCTGTTCATCAACCACGATTCCAGTCCGGAAGAGATCTTTAAACAGGCCGATCAGGCGATGTATCAGGCAAAAGAGGTGGGGCGAAACAGGGTCTGCTTCTTCGATGCCCGCTCTGAGAATAGGATCTAAACCGGGGTAAAGATGATTTGTCAGACTTTTTCTTTGATTTAGTGTCTGAACTTATAGCTGCAGCATGAAGTTGCCCAATAAATGTCAAAATTTTTATCGATATTAACAGCACAGGGGATATAATGCATGAAATGGTGTTTTTTATAACCGGTGCAAAAGCAGAAAAGTAAGGAGTCGTCATGCGAATCGTGATTGTCGGCGGCGGTATCGTCGCGGCCTA
Source organism: uncultured Campylobacterales bacterium (assembly GCA_964575205.1). Classification (GTDB taxonomy): domain Bacteria; phylum Campylobacterota; class Campylobacteria; order Campylobacterales; family Sulfurimonadaceae; genus Sulfonitrofixus. The sequence goes on from CAZNQJ010000022.1 coordinate 1,483, forward strand.
TATGGCCAATGCATTGAAAGAACAGTCTCCCGAACATGAGGTGGTGATCGTCTCCAAAGAGACCTACCCGCCTTATGACCGTATCCACCTCTGCTCTTTGGTCAACGGCAGCCAGAGTATTGATGAGATCGCGCTGCCGCTTCCCGAGGATGTGAAACTCGAACTTGATGCCGAGGTTGTGCAGATCGACAGGACGGCAAAGCGCATCTATACCAAATCGTCGGCTTTCTCCTACGATATTCTTGTCATCGCCACCGGTTCGAAACCGCGCACACTCTTCGGCATCGAAGGGATGACAAATGCGGTGACCTTCAGAAGTGCCAACGACAGTGCCTGTATCGCCGAGCGCATCAAGGGCAAAAACGTCGTGATGATGGGCGTCGGTCCTATCGGACTGGAGCTGCTTGATACCCTGAGCACGATCGAAGGCCCCAAAAAGATCTATCTCGTTTCGCGAGGCAGGCACCTTTACGACAAGGCAATGACACCGTCTTCGGTGGCGATGATGAAGCGCATCTATGAAGAGGCCGATCCGAGAGTCGAGATACTGCTCGAAGAGGAGATTGTTGACAAGACGATCGTTGATAACGAGATCACGAAGATCGTCATGAAGTCCCGTACCATAGAGAACCCCTTTCTCATCTTCGGGGTGGGTATTAGCCCGAGCGCGGATTTTGCCAAAGAGGCGGTCACCGTCGACAAAGGAATCCTTGTCGATGAACATATGCGCAGCTGCGATCCGTCCATCTACGCCGTCGGCGAAGTGGCGCAGCTGCCAGACGGTTACATTGCCGGGCGGGTGAAAGAGTGTACCCTGGAGGCCGATGCCGCCATCGCCTCGATTCTCGGCAAAGAGAGCGAAGGGTTCAAGGAGTTTGTGACCATCGACGGCCTCAAGGTCGGCAGTTTCCTGCTCGCCGATGTCACGTCGACCCGCTACGATCCCAAAGACAGGAACAACGAAGAGATCGTTATCACCTCGAAAAAAGAGGAGCGCGTTGACCACTACATCACCAATGACGACCGCCTGGTGCGTTTCATCGGCATCAATACCAATATCGACGTCCTGGCGCTCAAACGGATGATGGAGCGGGGCGAGCAGGTCGATGCCTCCTATTTTTACGCCAACCGCCTCATCAGCGAACGCGGCAGGCTAATCTGCAGCTGTGCCAGCGGGTATGAGAAAGATCTTGTCGAGCTCATCAAAACAAACTGCGTCGAGAGCTTCGGCGATCTCAAGCCTTTCAGCGAGGCAGGCCGTGTCTGCGGCCGCTGCAAGAAAGATGTGGTACAGCTTATCGCCGATACGCCGGTCGATCCCGAAGAAGCGGCGCGCATCAAGGCCGAACGCGAGGCGGCTCACAAGGCGGAAGAGTTGGCGAAGGTACAGCGACGTATTGACAAGTTCAATGCCCTGCATCCGAAAAACATGATCGGCAGCGATAACCTCGAAGAGGCGATCAAGGCCTTCGACATGAACAAAGAGTACAGCCGCTGGGTCTCGATGATCACCGCCAATATGCGGCTGCACCCCGACTACGAGCCGCTGGTCAGCCACGGGATAGAGCAGCTTAACAAGATCCCGATCATCTGGCTGGAGCTGGCGGACTGCAGCGGCAACTCCGAAGGCTTTATCAAGAGCGCCCACCCGAAGGTGGATGATCTCATCTTGAAATACATCTCCCTCGACTATCATGAACTCCTGATGGCGGCTTCGGGCGACCAGTCGGAGTCCGTGCTTGACAGCATCATCAAAAACGATGCAGGCAGGTACATACTGATGGTCGAAGGGGCGATTCCGATGGGGCTTGATGGGAAGTTCCTTCGCATCGGGGCGAAGGGAGAAACGGGCTACGAGCTGCTCAAACGTGTGGCTGAAAATGCCGCGGCGGTGCTCTCTATCGGCTCGTGTGCTTTCGACGGCGGGGTGGTTGCCGCCGCGCCGAACCCTACCGGGGCCGTGGGCGTTGCCGAGGCCCTGGGCAGAGAGGACATCATCAACCTGCCGGGCTGCCCCGTCAACCCGATCAACATCGTCGGCACCCTGCTGCACTACATCATGTTCGACGAACTGCCCAAACTCGATGCGAAAAACCGCCCGGAGTGGGCCTACGGTTTCAGGGTACACGACAACTGCGAACGCCGCGGCCACTACGACCTCGACGAGTTTGTCCTGGAGTGGGGCGACGAAGGGGCGAAAAAAGGGTGGTGCCTCTTCAAGATGGGCTGCAAAGGGCCGTATGCCGAGCTGAACTGCTCGCTGGTGAAGTTCAACGAAGGGACGAGCTGGCCGGTTCAGTCGGGACACGGCTGTTTCGCCTGCGGACTGGGCAAGATCGCCTTCGACAAGTATGCCAACCAAAGACCGCTGGCGGAAGAGGATATACCCGATGAAAACAAGAGTTAAAACACCCCTTGCGGAGGCTTTGAATGCCGCGTCATATCAGCAACAACCGGGAGAGACTAATGGCGAGTAAAAAAATCGTTATCGATCCGATAACAAGGATAGAGGGGCATCTGCGTATCGAAGTCGAAGTCGACGAGAACAACGTGGTCACCGAAGCCTGGGCTTCGGGGCAGCTTTTCCGCGGTATCGAGATCATACTCAAAGGGCGCGACCCGCGCGACGCCGGGCTGATCGCCCAGCGCATCTGCGGGGTCTGTACGAACGTGCACTACCGCGCCTCCATCAGCGCCGTCGAAGACGCCTATGGTATCGCACTGCCGAAAAATGCGGAGATCATCCGCAACCTGGTGACACTTGCGCTCTTTGTGCAGGACCACATCGTCCACTACTACCATCTGCATTCGCTCGACTATGTCGATGTTGTCAGCGCCCTTGACGCCGATCCCGAGAATGCGGCGGAGATTGCGAAAACCTATCATGACTACCCCTACCGCAACTCCCGCGGCCACCTGAGCGCGGTCAAGGAGAAGCTGGGCTCTTTCGTCAAGGCGGGGCGCCTGGGGCTTTTCGCCAACGGCTACTGGGGGCACAGCAGCTATCAGTTCTCTCCCGAAGAGAACCTGGTGCACATGAGCCACTACCTCGAAGCGCTGCGGATCCAGAGGGAGCTGAGCAAGGCGGTGGCGATCTTCGCCGGCAAGACGCCGCACCCCCAAAACCTTGTTGTCGGCGGGGTGACGAGCGTGGCGGACATGCTCAACCCGCAACGTCTCAACGACTTTATGTTTATTCTGAAAGATACCCGGGATTTCATCGAACGGGCCTATATTCCGGACATGAAGATGGCGGTAAAAGCCTACGGCGACGAGATCAAAGCGGGGGTGGGGCGCGGCAGCGGGAACTTCCTCGCCGTCGGCGGCTACCGTTTCTCCAAGGCGGAACAGCTTTTCGAGGGGGGTGTCATCACCGCGCACGACTTTGGCAACATTGAGACCTTCGACGACGCCTACATCACCGAAGAGGCCTCGCGTTCATGGTATGCCGACGAGGCGCCGACCTCACCCTACGAGGAGACGACCGAACCCTTCTACACCGATCTCAACGAAGACGGCACTCTGAAGACCGAGGGCAAATACAGCTGGGTCAAAGCCCCGCGCTACAAAGGCAAGCCGATGGAGGTCGGGCCGCTCGCGCGCATGGTCGTCGGCTACAGCAAAAGCTCTAAGATCATCAAGCCCTATATGCAGCGCTTCATGGATGCGACGGGACTGGAGCTGATGGACTTTTCGACAACGCTGGGGCGCAATGCGGCGCGGGCGGTAGAGGCGCAGGTCTGCTGCGACTACATCTTCGACTTCTGCAGCGACCTTATCGAGAACATCAAATATTACGACGAAGAGACCTGGACGAAATACGTTTTCGAAGAACTGCCCCAAGAGGCGAAAGGGCGCGGGATCTTCGAGGTGCCGCGCGGGGTGCTCTCGCACTTTGTCCGTGTCGAAGGGGCGAAGATCGCCAACTACCAGGCGGTGGTGCCGACGACATGGAACGCGTCGCCCAAAGATGCCGATGGGGTACGGGGACCCTACGAAGAGTCACTGGTCGGCATCAAGCTTGCGGATCTCTCCGCACCCCTGGAAGTGCTTCGGGTGGTCCACTCCTTCGATCCGTGTCTGGCCTGCGCCGTGCATGTGATCGACACCAGGGGACGCGAGTTGGGTGTCTATAAAGTGGGGAACAGTTGCAGTATCTGAAACGTGACAGCCACTGTTCTCTAGCATGAAGATAGCGGTTATCGGTGTCGGCAACATCCTCTTTATGGATGAAGGGGTAGGCGTCTATGCGAGCAGGATGCTTGAAGAGAACTACCGTTTTGAACCTGAAATAGAGATCATTGACGGGGGGACGCTCGGCTTCAAGCTGATGGACTATTTTGAGGCTTACGACAAGGTCGTGATTCTCGATACGCTCTCCATAGACGACGCCCCTGGCTCCGTCTACAACCTGCCCTCAGATGCGCTGATGGGTCTAGGCGACTACAGGAAGACCGTCCATGAGGTCGAAGTCGTGGGGATGCTTGAAGTCTGCTCGATGCTCGATAAAATGGCCGAAGTAAATATAGTGGGCATCATTCCGCAGGATATTCGGAGCGTGGAGATCAATCTGACCGACGCGCTGAAAAAGGCACTTCCGGGCCTGATCAAACAGACTACCGTGGCCTTGGCGGATGCCGGCATCAAAGTGACACCGAGATCTTCTCAACGCAATATTGAAGAGATCATTGCCGGTTATAACGATCCCGCAAGACGCTTACTCTGATGAGGGGACATAGACAAGAACGTCAACAGGCGATCGTCTCAGCAGATAGGAGGCGGTCGATCCGAAGACAAAGGAGTTGAGATCATCGACGCCTTTGGAGCCCAATACAAGCAGGTCCGCTTTCTCTTGTACGATATACGCCAACAGATCTTCATTGATGGACGCCGTGTATTCGATCAGCTCCATCTCCCCCTCACCCACCTCTTTGACAAACTTTGTAAATGTTTTTGCTGCATCTTTCGTGTTTATTGCCCGCAACTCTTCGGCTACCTCGTCACTGATATTGTAGGTCTTCGCCTGCAGCTTGCTGACGGTCTGGAAAGCAAAAAGATATTTTTTGTGGGCTGTGGTAAAAAGCGTATTGGCGAAGAGGATGCTCTCTTTGGAATAATCGGAGAGGTTGGTCGGTGCGATCATGTTCTGATAGGCGGTTTTGACCTCATTTTTGACGATGAGCACCGGAATATGGGTACATTGAATCAGTCTCAGCGTCGTGGAGCCGAAATAGTTGCTGTCAATATCGTCTTTGCCGTGGGATCCGACCACGATCAGGTCGGCCTGCGTCTTATGCGCATTGCGCCGGATGACGCCGGCCGCCGATCCTGACTCGACAAAAAGAAGATACTCGACGCACGTTTGAGAATTGAGCCGATCGATCTCTTCGGTGAGCTGCTGCCTGATCGCATCGAGATCGGCCGAGGCGGTATAGGGAGACTCAAAAAAAAGGGGTTCGACGACATGCACGACGATCAGCTGCGCACGCTTTTTGTTTGCAAGGGAAATGGCACGTTTGAGCGCCTCTTCGGCCATAGCCGATCTGTCGGTAGCGACCAGTATCTGTTGAACTTCTTCCATCGTATTCCTCCTGTCTCTCTTTTACTTGCGCGTATGATTATCCTGTATCACAGATTAGGAGTCATAGTAGCAAAAAACAGATTAATAATGTTTTCCATTAAGGAAATTTCCAAGGTATGATCTTTTTGGAGTTGCTTTCAAAACGAAACAAGATGGGCAGAGTGCAGCGGGTAGGCGAGAAAGCGCTTGAGACGACTCGCTGCTGCAGATTCTGTCTGCTTTTGAACTCAGCTTTTGAGAAGGGGGAGCCTGCTTAAGAGATCTTCACAATACTTCCACTGATCGAGCGTCTCTTTCCACTCGGACGGGATGGCCCGGACCCCTTTGCAGGCACCGAGTACCATGCCGATGGCGATGCCGCGCGAGGCATTGTCGCCGCCGACCATCGCATTGGCCTGAAGCGCTTTTTCAAGACCATCTTCCTGCCCGCCGTATTTTAAAATGAAATAGACCGCACCCGGCAGCGTTCCCTCCGTCGGGCTCGCCTTTCCGACCTTGATGGGCTCCGAACGGCCGATGTCCCAGAGCCTTGCCATGCTAGTGAGTGCCAGATCATCGCTGAACTGCTCTTTGGAGAGCGGCGATTCCGGGTCCGTCGCCTCTTTTACTTTGGCAATGGCCTGGGCCACCTTGGCTTCAAAGAAACCGCCCATCTCCACGGCTGCGGTCTCGATGGCGTCGCGCGGCGATGCACCGTGGATGACGCGGTGGGTGACGCGGGCAAAAAACTCGCCGCCGCCGAGCGCATGGCGATCTCTGTGGGTGAACATCGTTTTTCTGGCAACGTCGACGAGCTCCTCCTCTGTCTCGTAATAGGCATGCGCCGCGACATGGCGTATCGCCATGGCATTTGAGATGCCGCCGAGATGCCCGATCGGCACCCCTTTTTTGACCTGGGCATAGGTCTCTTTCGTCATGGTGCAGATCCATGAACCCCAGTTGTTTTCAAAACGGTTCATCCAGTGGGGTATCAGGGCTGCGACACTGAAGGCGCGCGGCGGTTCGGCGATAGCAGCCAGATGCTCCAGTACCAGAATATTGTAATCACCGTAGTCCGTCGTGCCACCGGCTTTTTTGCCCGGATGATAGTTACGCTGGCCCCATCCGATGCCGTGGGTCTCGCCGCCCATCATCTCGCCCGGCGACATGAACCTCTCAATCGGCTTCTGCCCGTAGGCCTCGTAGATCTTCCGGGCATCATACTCATAATGGCTTCCGAGGCAGAGTGCATCGGCGACAACGGCCCCAAAAAAGGCACCTCTGATAGCGTCTTCTTTTGTGATCTGATCCATGTACGTTCCTACTTTTTGCATGATTGTACTCCGGCACCATTTAATCAGATCAACAGATTTCAGACGCCGTTTTGAGCTTAGGCGTATTTAAGCGTAGAGGAGGCTTGAACGTTTTGACAAAGCACTATTTGAGGCTTTTTTACAGGCAGTTGCCTTTTGCAGTATAAAGAGTCTGCACCGGTTTATTGAGTGTGACAGCGAAGATAACCCGTACGTCAAGGACTTTCTAAGGTACGGATCGGGGCCGCCGCAGCCAATTCGGTTCTATTTATGGGCGATAGGCTTATCGGTAAAAAGATAGTCTTTGAGCTCTTTGTCAAAACTCGGGTCCTGACGCCGGATCCATTCGAGTATCATTGAGGCATGCTCTTTCTCTTCATCGCGGTTGTGGGCAAGGATCGCTCTGAGCTCTTCATCTTTGGCGGCATCGATACGCTGGTTGTACCAGTCCACAGCCTCCAGCTCCTCCATTAGAGAGACGATCGCCCGGTGCATATCTTTGGTCTTGTCCGAGAGCTTTTCGATCGGTTCGTGGAATCCTTCATTAGCCATCTTGTTCTCCTTGGTCGTTGTGCAGGGTATTCTTCAGATAGAAGCGATTTACTGCATACGCGCAGAAGCTTCAATGCGAAGATCTACTATTGTATCGAATGCTCAGGCAATACGCCAAGAGCGTTGTAAAATTACTGTTTTTATAAAAGGTTGATCTGTTCTGACTCGCCGGAAAGCTGTTTTTCGATGATAACGCCGACCAGTTTTCCGGCTGCCGGTATGACAGGAAAGATCGCCGGGGAGGCGATCAATAGAGAGATGCCATCGACATCAGAAAAGCGAAGAGCAGGGGTTCAAAATGTTTTGGGAGTTGAGGTGTTTATGAAACACCTACATCAGCCCCCGCATCATCAGGTACCAGTACATCGGTTTGAGCATATAAAGATCGAACGCCCACCAGATCCAGCGCTGTTCGCCGACAGCCAGCGGGAACGAAGGCGCGGCACCCTTATAGTCAAATTCGGCAAGAATGATCTTGCCGTACTGTGTTTTGAGCGGGCAGACCGTATAGCCGTCAAACTTCTCTTTGAGTTCTTTATGTTCCATCTCTGCGATCAGGTTGCCTACCATGACCGGGGCGTGGTGTCGTGCCGAACCGCCCGTCTTGCCTTTGGGAACACCCAGGACATCGCCGATACCGAAGACGTTGCTGTAGCGACGGTGCTGAAGGGTCTCTTTATCGACCTCGAGCCACCCTTCGCCCGAACCTTTCTGCCAGCCCAGCGGCGAGTTGACGACCGCGTCAGGCGCACTCATCGGCGGTACGATGTGGATGAAGTCATATTCGAGTTCGACCGACTCTATCTTATTGATCATGTCGTACTCTTCAAGATCCTCGTCGTATTCGCCCTGGACCTGATACTTGTGTTCGAAGGTCGCGACTTTGTTGGCCGTATCGATGGCGACCAGGTTGTGCTTGAACTTGTTGGTAATATTGCCGTAGCGCGGCTGAACCTCATTGAGAAGGGTCTCGTTGACCTCCGGTACGCCGAAGAGATTGCTCCCGTTGGTTGCGAAGGTAAAATCGGCGCTCAGGCCGTCGCGTTTGAGGTAGTCATCGCTCAGGTAGAGGATCTTCTGCGGCGCGCCGCCGCACTTGATCGCGGTAGCCGGCTGGGTACAGATGACGCGTGGGTTCTTGCCCTCTTTGGCTGCTGCATGCACGTCTTTGAACCACTGGTACGTGATGCTTCCGCCGTCTGCTGTCCCTTTTTCCGGATCGTTCAGGTAGACACTGGAGATGCCGTTCTTGCCGATATCGTCGATACTCAGACCTTTGATCCACTCATAGTGGTACTGCAGGCCGGTCGCAACGACCAGGTAGTCGTAACCGATCGTCTCTCCGCCGCGCGTGACCACCCGGTTGTTGTCCGGATCGAAGGTTTCCACCGCATCTTTGACCCATTTCACACCGTCAGGGATAAGGTCCGCATTGTTCTT
>CAZNQJ010000023.1:0-10334 GCA_964575205.1 uncultured Campylobacterales bacterium
GCGGGTTTAGTCACTTTCAAATGTATCTTATACTCGGAGTCACAAAACCCTCCTGCTTCATTCACTGTACCATGACGAAGTATTGTCAAGAGATCTGCTACTTTCCCGAAAGCGTCAGCTTTTTCAAGAATCTCACCTTTATCTAGCAAATTGATACACACAGAAAAAATGGAGCGCCTCTAAAGTCACCAAGGCTAAAAAGGATGTGGATTCCGTATCAAATACGGAATGTCAAGCTGGCAGACTTGCCAAGAAGAAAACTCTACTTTTTGCTGTTGGTCACAATGGCAAAACTGAGGTCATTGATCTCTGTGTGCTTTTTGATGTAGCTGTTAAGGTCTTTTAATGTCAGCGCTCTGATCATCTCCAGCTCTTTGAGGCTGTAGCCCAGTTCCTGCCCTTTGTAGAACTCCTGGAAAGTACGGGTCAGGCGCTGCGACAGCGTTTCGACACGCAGCGGCTCCGAACCGAGCAGGAACTTCTTCGCCTGGTCCAGCTCCTCCTGGGTCACCCCGTTTTTCACGAAATCGGCTATCACCTCTTTGACCGTAGCTTCCGCCTCGTTCTGCGACTCCAGCTTTGTCTGGAGATACCCTGAGAAGTAAACGTTCGAGCGTGTTGCGCTCACGCGTGCATACGCAGAGTAGGCGAGACCGCGTTTTACGCGGATCTCTTCCATCAGGCGGCTTCCGAAACCCCCTGTACCCAAAATAAAGATCGCGACACGGGCCTTGTATTCATCACTGTCTCCTACTCTCACGTCATACGGTGAACCAAAGTAGATATAGGCCTGTTCCGTATCGCGCTCAAGTATCTGGTGTCGGCTCTTTTTGGATGCCTCGATAAACGGCAGTACGTTCCCCTCGCCTTTGGGAAGATGGGCAAGCAGTTGAGCCGCTTTTGCTTTTGCCTCATCCAGAGAGATATCTCCGCCGACCACAATGACCGCGCGCGACAGCACAAGATGATCATGCAAAAATGTTTTGATGTCGTCGAGCTGTATTTTTTTGACATCCTCTATCCGCCCGCTTGCCGGGTATTGCAGGACGGTGTCTTTAAACAGTTCTGCTTTGAGCGCATTGGAGGCGACATAATCGTAATCATTCTCTTTACGGCTCAGGTCGCCTATCACAAGGGATTTGACCTTTTTCAGGGCCGATTCTGTCAGGTTAGGGTCATCCAACAGCGCTTTAAGTTGGTCAACGCCGTAGGCAAAAGACTCCTGAAGCGAAGAGAGTTCGATGACAAAAGTCTCCGTGCCGCTATGCGCACTCAGATGGACCGCTTTGGCATCAAGGGCTTTGGCAAAGCCGGTACTTCCAAGCTTTAAGGTACCTTCGTTCATCATCTTGGCGCTCATCTTTGCCAGACCCGGCAGCTTTGTATTTTCGATCGAGCCGCTCTGCGTAAAGACGACCTGCATCGAGACCATAGGAAGGCGTCTGTCTTCTTCATAGATAAGAGGGATCTTTACCCCCTCGACATTAATATACTCAACCGTCGAAGCCATAGAGATTCCTTGAATTAATAGTAGTAAAAATAAAATGCTTTTTTTCATAGCAGATCGCTCTAGGCGAATATTTTCAGTGTCTCATACGCCGTATTGCGTATGGCCGGGGTCTCGCCGATATCTGCTATCAGTCGGACCATCTCGTCTTTTGCCATTCTGAACCCGGCACCGGCGCTGCGGACCACATTCTCTTCCATCATGGTGGACCCCAGGTCGTTGGCGCCGTACTTGAGTGCCATCTGACCGATGTACGGTCCCTGCGTCACCCATGAACTTTGGATATTGGGCACATTGTCAAGATAGAGACGCGAGACAGCCAAAAGCCTGAGGTAACGGTTTGCTGAAGGTTTTTTGATGTCGGGAATCTCTTCCATCAGCTGGGTGTTCTTGCCCTGAAATGACCACATAATAAAGGCACGGAAGCCGCCGGTCTCGTCCTGAAGCTGACGCACCAGGTCCCAGTGCTCGATGATCTCTTCATCTGTCTCTACCGTTCCGAACATCATGGTCGCCGTCGACTTGATGCCCAGTTTGTGCGCCTGACGGTGCACATCGACCCAGACCGAAGAGTCATGTTTTTTCGGGGCGATGATATCGCGGACCCTGTCGCTCAGGATCTCGGCACCCGCACCCGGTATCGAAGAGAGCCCCTTGGCTTTAAGGCGTTGCAGAACCTCTGTAATAGTGATCTTGGAGATCTTGGCGATATAGTCGAGTTCGATCGCGGAAAAGGCATGAATCGTGATCTGCGGGTATTTCTCATGAATGTGACCGACCAGATCTTCGTAAAAATCGATCTTCAGTTTAGGATGCACGCCCCCCTGAAAAAGAATCTGGGTCCCGCCGATAGCCACCAGTTCATCGATCTTTTGATCGATCTCTTCATGCGTCAGGATATAGGCGTCATCCTCTTTGGCATGACGGTAGAAAGCACAGAACTTGCAGTCGACCCAGCAGACATTGGTGTAATTGATATTGCGATCAACGATAAAGGTCGTTATGCCTTTAGGATGCAGCTCTCTCTTTTTCGCTGAAGCCATCTTCCCGAGTTCAATTAGGTCGCCGTTTCGAATAAGATCCAGCGCCTCTTCTTTTGTCATTCGACTCACCTTAATCGCCCTGCCTCTGTCGTAATATTGTCTAACATAAAATTCATCTTGTTAATCACTCTTCTCGCAGTCAGGTTGTGCTCTGCCGCCAGCCAGTCGCCGTCTCGATAAGCGATCTTTGTCCTTTTGTCACTGTCTTCAAAGACCAGGATACGGATCGGCAGATCCAGCCCCGCCGCCATATTCTCCTGCATCAAAATCGTTCCCGCCTTCGGATTGCCGAAGATGATCTCTTTTGACGGAGGAAGCTTCATCCTCACCTTGTTGGCACCCGCCTGATGGTCCACGATGGCAAAGACGGTAAATCCCTGCTTTGTGACGATATTCTGGATCATATCCACGGTTCTCTCGACACTGTTTTGTGTGTTTTTGATAATGATACCATCGGCAAAAAGGCTAAGCGCCAATGATGCCAGTAACAGGACTGTTTTCACTTCCATCTCCTTGGGTTTTTACGCTTGAAAAAGAGTCTGTAAATAATATAGCTTCCTATCAAAATTCCTACTAAGAGCTGCAACCAGGCCCCGATAAGCAGGAGTTTGTTTAAGATAGTGCCGTGCTCTTTTTTGTCTATCTCGATGCCGGCCATCTCGGTGGCATGCACCATGGCCGAGACGGCAAGGTTGCCTGCGGGCATCTCTTTATGGCAGGAGAGGCACATCCCCTGCATGTCAACCTTGGAGCGCTGTTCGGCGTCAAGGGGCTGTGAAAGCTTCCAGTGGTGCCCTACGGTCTGCAGCTGTGTACCGTTCTCATCGATAAAACGGGAGTAGTCGTTTTTAAGATTGGCGATGCGCGGGATCTGTCTCTCCACGATAGTCGGCAAAATTCGTCCGTCCGCCGTCATCAGATCGACGATCGCATCTCTGTTCGGATCGCCGCTCAATCTGCCGCCGCCGATCCCCAGACCCAGCGCCTTTGCGGAGGTGTGGCACGATTCGCACGTACGGGAGCGCTTGGAGACGGTGTGCGGCTGGACCGCACTCATATCGATGGCATTCTGCCCCGTTTCGCCCGCACCTTCGACATTCGGGATCTTGAAGATGTGGTTCTGCAGGAGGGCTTTGCCCTCTTTGCCGATAACGGTGATCGTCGTTTGGCACCCCGGTATCGTCGGCGAAATACGTCCCTCTCCGTTCTGCGAAAGTGCCGGCTCCTCCCAGCGCAGGAAAGAGCGTCTCTCGGTCACTTTGCCGTCGACAAGGTACTCCTTGAGAGAACGCATACCGCCCGTCGTACCGTGGGCATCCTGATCGTGCGAAGCCGCCAGGAAGTCCCGGTTTTGTCTGCCGCCGGAGTAGTCGATCTTGACATCGCCGCCATAGCGCTGCGGCGCCCAGGTCGCATGACAGGTGTAGCACTCCAGCTCGTCGGTATGGGCTTTGATCTGCTCCATCGCCGTCAGCGCTTCACGGGAGAGTTTCTTATCGTTCTTGAGCTTTTTAAGCGGTGTCAATTCGATATCTTTGCCGGAGGCAAGGTGCATAAGTACTTTATCGCCTTTTCGTACCGCTTTGGTGAGAGGGTTGCCGCGGGCACTCAGGAGGTAGCCCTCAGGAGCCTCTTCAACGGAACCTTTTTTCAGATACTCGGCGACCGACGTAGCGACACCGCGCGGCTTGCCTGCCTTGGCACTCCCGTTAAACTCGTCGGAGTAGCCCAGAGGAAGTTCCCACGGAAATTTCGAAGTGGTACCGTGGCAATCCTGGCACTCGATCTCGACAGCCCCCAGGTTCGCCCCGCTCAAAAAGCCGTCGCCGTGCATGTCGTTGGAGGTGTGGCAATCCTGGCAGAGCATCCCTTTCTGATAGTGGACATCCTCCTGCATATGCATATAACGTTTGGTATGAAGCCGAGGCTCTCCGTTGCCCTCTTCATCAAAGGTGGCGTCATACTCTGTCTCCATCAGCCCCTGATAGGAGACGCCGATACGTTTGCCGCGGTTGTGGCAGGTCGAACAGGTCTCTACCGGTACGCCGGAGTACTCGACGTCATGGACTTTCACCTTTGCCTTGCGCGAGGATTGGATGCTGTGGACAAGCAGGTGTCCCGGCTTTTTCGGGATCTGCTTGTCGCCGCCCTCGTAAAGGCCGGAGTTCGAGTAGGGAATGTGGCAGGCGGCACAGCCGATGCCTCTGAAGTCACCGTGTTCTGATCGCCCTTTGCTGCCGGTGTGACAGCGCAGACACTCCTGGCGCAGATAGGTGTAGACTGCCAGAGAGGGCTCTTTTTCCACCTCATCGGCCGTCGGCGCCTTGGGGAGTTCCGTCATCTCTGCCGGGAAAGCCTGCGGTTCAAGTTGTGAAAGTTCCTGCATATAGGCTTTATAGGTAGCCGTGCCGAGGCGTTTGTGCGGGTCTTCGGGATTTTCGGTGTCGTAGGTGCCCACCGTGTGGTTGTAGCCCTCTTTGGCGCCGAAGCTCCAGAGTGCGCCCTGTATCTCGCCCTGCTCGGTCATCATCAGCGAGTTCATCTGGGCGCCGACCTGCTCCTGGTGACACATACCGCAGGTGTTTTCGTTGATCCAGCTGCTGCCCGGTGCCGGATAGTACTCTTTCGGCCCTTTATGATCCAAAAAGTACTCGACAGTACCTTTATGCGCCCGTTCGTTGACCATCGTGGTCGGATCCCCGCCGTGACAGACGATGCAGTCATTGCCCGGGTGGCCCGCTTCTTCCGCGACTTTGTAGATCTCTTCCATCATTTTGGAATGGGGATCACGGATATCTTCGATCCCTTCATGACACTTGGCACAACTGTTCGACGCATGCAGTGCCGAAAAGATCAAAAATGTTGCGACAAGAAGTCTGAGCATCTATATATCTTTGGAAATGGCGTCGAGAACCCCGTTGATAAACTTAGGAGACTGCTCGGTTCCAAAGGCTTTTGAGACCTCTATCGCTTCGTTGATAACGACAGCGGAGTCAAGGGTCGAGCTCATGATCTCGTAGGCGCCCAGGCGGAGCGTCGCACGTTCGATCGAACCCAAACGTTCGAAATCCCACTCTTTCAGATGTTTGACGATCGCGGTGTCGATCTTCTCAAGGTTATCCATGACGCCGCGGAAAAGCTCCAGCGCGAAATCTTTCTGCTTGTTGCGGATTTTCTTGTCTTCGAGTATCTCGTCCGTAAAATCTGCGATCTCTTTATTGCCCAGGTCATAAGCGTAAAGCAGACTGACAACCGCCATTCTGGCATGATGACGTGTCGCCATTACGCTTCGATCGCTTCGTAAAGGTTGATCATCTCGATGGCCGTTACCATCGCTTCAAACCCTTTGTTGCCGGCTTTTGTGCCTGCACGTTCGATCGCCTGTTCGATCGTGTCCGTTGTCAACAGACCGAAAGCCACCGGTTTGGCATATTTGAGTGCCACGGTCGCGATACCTTTTGTCGCTTCTGCCGATACATAGTCAAAATGCGGCGTTGCTCCGCGGATCACGGCACCGAGTGCACAGACAGCGTCATATCTGCCTGTCGCCAAAAGACGCTCGATTGCCATAGGAAGCTCATACGCGCCCGGCACAAGGACCAGGTCAAGGTTCTCTTCTACTCCGCCGTGACGCAGGTGGGCATCTTTTGCCCCTTCGACCAGACGATCCGTGATCAGGTGGTTAAAACGCGCGGCTACGATCGCTACGCGCTTGCCCGCTTGTACTTGTAATTTGCCTTCGATGATGTTCATTGTTTTCCTTTAATCGCATCTTGGATTGCCAAGATCGTCTCTGTTGTGGTATATAAATTTTCTAATTTTAACATATTCGGTCCGTCACTCAGTGCGCAGCTCGGATCGATGTGGGTCTCAAAGAAGAAACCGTCCACGCCGACCGCCGCCGCTGCACGGGAAAGATACGGTGCCATCGAGCTGTCGCCCGAGGTCGTACCGCCGCCTCCGCCGGGCATCTGAACCGAGTGGGTCGCGTCAAAAACAACCGGCGCGAACTCGCGCATGATGACAAGCGAGCGCATGTCCACGACCAGGTTGCCGTAACCGAAGCTCGAACCCCGCTCCGTTAAAAGTACGCCGTTCTCCTTGGCATTCTGGTAAGAGACCTCGTTGCAGCCACGGGTTTTAAGCACCTTCAGGACCGAATATTTCATATCGGCCGGGTTCATGAACTGCCCCTTTTTGATATTGACGATTCGCTCCGTCTTTGCCGCCGCGACAAGCAGGTCGGTCTGACGGCATAAAAAGGCGGGGATCTGTAAAATATCGACCACCTCGGCCACCGGTTTGACCTGAATGCTCTCATGAACGTCCGTCACGATCTTGTAGCCGAAATCGTCTTTGACCTTCTGAAGAATGCGGAGCCCCTCTTCAAGACCGGGACCGCGGTAGCTCTCGAGCGAGGTACGGTTCGCCTTGTCATAGCTGGCTTTGAAATAGAAATCGATGCGCGGATCTTCCTGATAACGCTCCAGCGCTTTGGCAATAGCAAAAATATTTTCCTCGCTTTCGATAACGCAAGGTCCCGCCATTAATATCATACATCTCTCCTAAAGTTGTTTGTCGAGCTCTTTGACTGCTTTGTCGGTAAAGTCGGTAATTGTATTGCCTGTATTGTGCGAATAGATAAGATAGGCAGCCAAAGCCATCAGTAGCAGAGTCGAGAACATACGATTGTTCTGATACGACATCCACCCAAGGATAGCAATCACTACCAATCCGCCATAGTACATTGTATTTGCATCCATAAGAGTCTCTCCTATTTTCTTTTTACAACGAGAATTCCGCTGACAATAATCAGGATTATACCCAAGAGTGTTATAAAATTCGGCAGGGCATCACCCAAGAGCAGGCCGACCCCGATCGAAAAGACGATGTTGGTATAGCTAACCGCCCCGACAATGCCCGCTTGCGACTCCCCGTACGCCTTTGTCATATAGAGCTGTGCCAATGTGGCGAAAAGCCCCATCCCGGCAACATATAGCCAGACGATCCCGCTGGGCACCACAAACGCACCCAGCATGAAATCCAGTTCCGGTACATCAACATAGACCGAAAGGGTCAGCAGCAGCATCGGACCGATAGTCCCGACCGTCATGAAGGAGAGAACGATCGCGCGGGTATCGTAATACTTTTTAAGCTCTCTGACCGAGGTATAGGCCAGGGCCGCACCGATCCCGCTGAAGATACCCAGCAAGTCCGTTTTGGAGAGCATCAGCCCGCTCGGTTTCGTGATGAAGATGATCCCGATAAACCCGATAAAGATCGCCAGCCAGCCGCTTTTGGAGAGTCTCTCCTGCAAAAAAAGCCAGGCAAAGAGCGCGGTAAAGATCGGCGAGGTCTTCGAAAAGGTCATCGCATCGCCCAGCGGGATATGCGCAATATTGTAAAAAAAGGCCAGCAGCGCAACAAAGCCCATAAAGCCCCTGAAAAAGAGGAGAAAGGGTCTGCCGCCGACATGGGTCATCGGCTTTCGTAAAACAGCATACCCCACCAGAGCCACCCCGAACACATTGCGGAAAAAGACCACCTCCAGCGAACTCATCGAATCGCTGCTCAGCTTGGCAAACGCCCCCATAACGGCAAAGAAAAAAGAGGCCAGCAGCATATAGAGCACACCGCGGTCCAATTTGGAAATATAGTGTCGCACATCACCTCTTTAGGGCATCTTTATTTTTGGAATTTTAACGACTAAAACGTTATAGTCTTGTTAGATAAAGCTTCAGCTCCTGCAGTCGCACTATGGCAAACGTTATGTTCCTATGTTGCGTGAACTCAACCGGGCCATTGAAACGGACAACTGCCCTCTTTTCATCTCTCTCATCAACAGTGAGATGAAGACTCTATTTGACGATACAAACCTGAAAAAGCGCATTTACGCCTACTACTGCGCAAACCGTTTTTTAAAATCTCCCTTATCTGGAGAAGCGGATCAACGATGAGAAGCAGACCACTATGTTCTATGACACCGCCGGCGGGAACAGATACCCCTATGCCAACACGCCAAACGCGCGTTTTTGAAAAGTCACTATTCTGACAACGCCCTTTTGCCCCTACTGTAATAACACCGTCATACACGATTATAATGAACTAAAGATACACAAAGCCCTGGAAGAGTAAAGGGTAGAAAGTCAGAAGGTGACAGCGCCACCTTCTGATTATTGCAGTTGCGAAACGATCTCTTTTTCGACCGTATCGATCTTCTGCGTGCCGTCGACACGGATATATTTGACAGTGCTGTTGCGTGCGGCCTCTTTACTGTAGTAATCGACCAGCGGCTGTGTCTGCTCATGATAGACTTTCAAACGGTCCAAAACGATCTCCTCTTTGTCATCCGCGCGCTGGATCAGCTCTTCGCCTGTTACGTCATCCCTGCCCTCGACCTTCGGCGGGTTATAGACCAGGTGATAGGTGCGGCCGGAGTTCTGGTGCACACGGCGGCCGGACATACGGTTGACGATCTCTTCGTCCGGTACATCGATCTCAATGACCGCATCGATCGCCACGCCCGCCTCTTTCAACGCATCGGCCTGCGGCACTGTACGCGGAAAGCCGTCAAGCAGAAAACCGTTTTTGCAGTCATCTTCGGCAATGCGCTCTTTGACCAGACCGATGATGATCGCATCGGTCACCAGTTTACCGGCATCCATAAACTCTTTCGCCATCTTACCCATTTCGGTACCCGCTTTGATCGCAGCGCGCAGCATGTCGCCTGTCGAGATCTGGGGAATGTCGAACTGTTTTGTCAGGAATTGTGCCTGCGTGCCTTTGCCTGCACCGGGTGCGCCAAGTAAAATGATTTTCATCGTTTATCCTATTATTTATATCGTTTAGCGAATTATATTCAAAGTGAGCTCAGTTGCTGTTTAGAGGTGCCCCTTAAGAGATATTGTTTTGTTTTTGGCATAATTTCAATATCACTTAAACAGGAATTATATTGTCAACTATCATCACACTCATCTTTCTTTTTCTGATCTTCAACTGGGTCTTCAAAAGCTACCAGCGTTTTCAGCGCCACTATTACACCCAGGGGCAGTTTCAAAACACCGCACTGACCTATGAAGCGATCGCCGGTTCCGAGCTCGGTATTTTCGTCGCACTTATCGCCAAAGTCGCCAAAGCGGACGGGCGTATCCATGAACTCGAAGCCGAACTTGTCAGCAATATCTTCAATGATATCTCAAAGGCCTTCGGCGAGTCGCACAAAGAGCGGGTCAGGGAGATCCTGAAAGAGGTCTTCAACCGTGAAAAAGAGATCGTCCGCAATGTCGACAACCTTGCGCTGAGGCTCCAGGCTCTGACACGCGGCGACAGGCAAAAACGGCTTATGATGCTCACATTCCTGATCAACCTGGCCTACATTGACGGAAATCTTTCGCATGCGGAAGAAAACCTCATCATCAAGATCGCCGCCTTTTTGGAGATCAGCGGCAGCGAAGTCGAGGGGATCATGCAGCGTTTTGCCGCCATGTTCAACGCCAATGCTTCGCAAAGCAGCCTCGATGACGCCTATGCGGTGTTGGGCGCCCGCAGGGAAGATGATCTGGATACAATCAAGAAAAAATATCGCGTCCTGGTCAAAAAATACCACCCCGATATCATGAAGGCCAAAGGGGCCTCCGAAGAGTATATTTCGGATGCGACCAAAAAAGTGCAGGAGATCAATACCGCCTATGAGATGGTCAAAAAAGCGAAGAACTAGCCCTCTTTGGAGTTCTTTGCTTTTCACAGAAAAGAGGCCTGTTTTGAGGCGCCCTCTTCAGACTCTG
>CAZNQJ010000024.1:0-362 GCA_964575205.1 uncultured Campylobacterales bacterium
CGAGAAGGATAGAGAGTAGTCCCGGACGCTACTCAACACCAAGCGCTTTTTTCTGTTCCTGCATCACACTCTGTTTTTCGCGTTCACACTCTTCTTTGACAGAGCGTGTCAAAGCCTCTTTGCTGGCCTTGTCAGTGGCACGCATTCGATTGATTGTCTCTTCATTTTTTGCAGCTTCGGCATTGCCGGGTTTGCTTGCATTTTCCTCACACGCCAATTTATACTCTTTATACATGGGCTCTATAATTGAGAGATTTTGATCCTCAGCATAGTCTTCATAATATTGTATCAACTGATTTTTGTACTCCTGGGGGTTTACAATACCGATCTTAATCATATTGGTAATCGTTTCGCTGTCTTCA
>CAZNQJ010000024.1:372-10319 GCA_964575205.1 uncultured Campylobacterales bacterium
CTCTTCAAAACGTTTCTGTGCATTTAAAACAATGGCATCATGTTTCGTCGAGAGCAGACGCAGCTCTTTCAGATAGCCTTTTGCATCGATTGCAGTGTCATTACTGTCAACAGCAAAACCCATTTTTTTACTCTTTTCGACCGATTCGAGGTAATCATCGATTACCGGTTTGTAATCATGCATAATCGTTAAATCGGCTAACTGCCCGAACTTGTCGGCATCATTATAGATCACATCCCCCAAGGCAGCAAAAATAACCGGATTTTGTGCATACATCGAAACTGAGATCAAGAGCGTCAGGAGAAGTTTTTTCATTGTTTTTATCCGTAATTTATTGTAATCAATCTATTTTACATTTATATCACTAAAGTCTCTGTAAATAAACCCAAAAAATGAAAATTTGTGATTAAAAACTTTTTTAAAGAAAATATAAATGAAAATAGCTGAAGAGCGTAGAAATAGATTGGTCAGGAGATGCTATGAGGTTAAATAGTGAAAAAAGTCCTGGCGGAAGGCCAGGAAGAGTTGACCCGTAGAGTCAACCCCGGGAATTAGCCGTTACGTTTTTTAATGATCTCTTCAGCAACGTTGCGAGGAACTTCTTCATAGTGGTCAAATTCCATAGAGTATGTTGCACGACCTTGAGTCGCAGAACGAAGGTCAGTTGAGTAACCGAACATCTCAGAAAGTGGCACGAAAGCATCAACAATCTTGTTACCAGAACGGTCACCCATATTGTTAACCTGGCCACGGCGACGGTTAAGGTCACCGATCACATCACCCATGAAGTCTTCAGGTACTTCGACTTCAACTTTCATCAACGGCTCAAGGATAGCCGGGTTTGCTTTTCTAGCACCCTCTTTGAAGCCCATTGATGCGGCCAGTTTAAACGCCATCTCATTCGAGTCGACATCGTGGTATGAACCGTCATAAAGTGTCACTTGAACATCTTCGATAGGGTAGCCGGCAAGGACACCGTTCTTCATCGCTTCACCACACCCTTTTTCAACAGCAGGGATATACTCTTTAGGAACAGTACCACCCTTGATATCATTGACAAAGATATAGCCTGTACCTGGTTCGCCCGGCTTGATACGAAGATAGACGTGTCCGAATTGACCGCGGCCACCTGACTGTTTCGCATATTTATACTCTTGCTCAACTTCGTTTTTGATCGTTTCACGGTAAGAGACCTGAGGAGCACCGACTTCGGCACTTACCTTGAACTCACGGAACATACGGTCAACAAGGATCTCAAGGTGAAGTTCACCCATACCCGAAATAATTGTCTGACCAGTCTCTTCGTCAGTGTGTACACGGAAAGATGGATCTTCTGCAGCCAGCTTGCTAAGTGCGATACCCATTTTTTCCTGGTCAGCTTTGGTTTTCGGCTCAACCGCAACCGAGATAACCGGTTCAGGGAAATCCATGCGCTCAAGTACAACTTTGTCAGACGGATCACATAGTGTGTCACCTGTCGTTGTATATTTCAGTCCGACAACCGCGCCGATCTCGCCAGCGTAGATCTCTTTGACCTCTTCACGTTTGATCGCATGCATTTTCATGATACGTCCGATACGCTCTTTTTTGTCTTTAGTCGAGTTGTGAACATATGATCCTGACTCAAGGCTTCCGCGGTAGACACGGATAAACGTCAACTGACCGACAAATGGATCCGTCATGATCTTGAATGCAAGTGAAGCGAAGTGACCGTTGTCTGTTGATTCGACAACAACCTCTTCCTCTTCATTCTCCATCATCGTACCCTTGATCTGCGCCACTTCAGTCGGTGCAGGAAGGTAAGCGACAACAGCGTCAAGCAACGTCTGAACACCTTTGTTTTTAAAGGCTGTACCGGCAGTCATCGGAACGATGTGCATTGCCAGTGTTGCTGCCTTGATTCCCGCGACGATCTCCTCTTCAGTAAGCTCTTCGCCTTCAAGGAATTTTTCCATAAGCTCTTCGTTGCCGTCAACGCCGGAGATGTTTTCAATCATCATTTCGCGGTATTCGGCAGCTTTTTCCTGCATGTCAGCAGGGATCTCTTCGACGTGGTAGTTAGAACCCATAGCCGCATCCTGATCCCAGACGATCGCCTTCATCTTGACAAGGTCAACAATACCCTGGAAGTTCTCTTCAGCACCGATCGGCAGCTGAATAGGCACCGGGTTACCTTTCAGGCGGTCACGGATCTGTCTTTCGACTTCGTAAAAATCTGCACCGGTACGGTCCATTTTGTTGACAAATACAATTGACGGCACACCGTAACGGTTACGCTGACGCCATACTGTCTCTGACTGAGGCTGAACACCGCCGACGGCACAGAACACAGATACGGCACCGTCAAGTACACGCATAGAACGTTCAACTTCGATCGTAAAGTCAACGTGGCCCGGAGTATCAATAATATTGATCTGTTTGTGGTCCCATTCACAGGTTGTTGCTGCAGAAGTAATAGTGATACCGCGCTCTTGTTCCTGTTCCATCCAGTCCATTGTCGCTGCACCGTCATGAACTTCACCGATCTTGTGTTCTACACCGGTATAAAAAAGGATACGTTCAGTCGTTGTTGTTTTACCCGCATCAATGTGCGCAGCAATACCGATGTTTCTAACATCTTCAAGTTTATGAGATCTTGCCATAAGTTTGTTCCTATATTATATTTTAAAGATATTAAACCTCTTTTGTTTACGAAACAGTTTTTCATACACAAAAGAGGTAATATTTGGATGATGTCTCCATCAACAATTCAGTGCGGTAAACAGCACAAGTGTTTCAGGTTGAGTGCGACCAGAGGAGACGCTTGCGCGAAGTCCAATGGTAACGCAGACAAAGAAATGACTTCCTTTGCCCTTATTAACAGATGCTTACCAGCGGTAGTGGGCGAATGCTTTATTCGCTTCTGCCATACGGTAAGTGTCTTCTTTTTTCTTGAATGCCGAACCTTTGTCAGTTGCAGCATCCATAAGCTCGTTTGCCAGACGTTCAGCCATTGTACGCTCATTACGCTTGCGCGCTGCGTCAATTAACCAACGGAGAGAAAGAGAGAGTTGACGAACAGGACGAACTTCTACTGGAACTTGGTATGTTGCCCCACCTACACGGCGTGATTTAACTTCAATCACCGGTTTTACGTTGTCAATCGCTGCATTAAATACTTCGATACCTTTTGTCTCACCGCGTGATGAAATGATATCCAACGCGCTGTAAAGAATTTTCTCTGCAGTACTCTTTTTACCATCCAACATTACTTTGTTGATAAACTTTGTCAATATTTTACTTCCGTAAACCGGATCAGGCATGATCTCGCGTACGGGCGCTTTTCTTCTTCTCATAAGTTTTCCTTACTTCAATTAATAGATAATTTACTCAAAGATTTTACAATCTCTGTGACTTTGTTTTGCTACTTTTAAGAAGCTGACTTCTTGGCCTGTTGCGTTAGCAAACAAAGCAGGTAGTTAAACGTTTATTCGTTTGACGTTACTATTTCGGTTTTTTGGTACCGTATTTAGAACGGGCAACTTTACGGTTGGCAACACCTGCAGTATCCAGTGCACCACGAACGATGTGATACTTAACACCAGGTAAATCTTTGATACGGCCGCCACGGACAAGAACGATAGAGTGTTCTTGAAGGTTGTGACCCTCACCACCGATATATGAAATAACTTCGAATCCTGAAGTTAAACGGACTTTGGCAACTTTACGAAGTGCCGAGTTTGGTTTTTTAGGTGTAGTTGTGTAAACACGAGTACAAACGCCGCGGCGCTGTGGACAGTTTACAAGCGCAGGTGATTTAGATTTTTTAATCACTTGTTTGCGCTCATTGCGAATCAATTGGTTGATTGTAGGCATACAATTCCTTTCTTAAAGTGTTCCAGTAGATCACTCATCAATAGAGTAATAAACGCGCAATTATACTAAAAAAATGATAAATAGTAGCTTTAGTGTATAGGTTAACTGAATTTGAAACAGAGAAAGTGTGTAGAAGTAATCGTGAATCGAGAAGAGAAGCAGCAGACAGATCTCTCTGCATGTTAGCTGACAGCCTCCTCAGAAGAGAAGGCCGGAGCCTTTTTACTCTTCGTTAAAGTGAAGTGTTTGACTCTTATAAATACCCGTACCGACCGGAATGGTACGGCCGATAATAACGTTCTCTTTAAGATCCGTAAGATCATCGATCTTAGCAGATACAGCGGCTTCAGTCAAGACCTTAGTCGTGTCCTGGAACGAAGCTGCCGAAATAATAGAGTCGGCACTGACCGAGGCACGCGTAATACCGACAAGGAACGGTTCTGCGATCGCCGGATCACCGCCGAGGCGCAAGATCTTCTCATTTTCCTCTTGGAACTTGTTACGCGAGATCAGGTCGCCGACAATGAATTTGGTATCACCCGAGGCAACGATCTTGATCTGGCGCAGCATCTGTGTAAAGATGACTTCAATGTGCTTATCGGCAATACTTACCCCTTGTGAACGGTAAACTTGCTGTACCTCTGTTACAAGGTAGTTATAAAGTGCTTTCGTACCCATGATACGCAAGATCTCGTGCGATGACATGTGCCCGGTGGTAAGCTGCTCGCCTGCGTGGACAAAGTCGCCTGAGCTGACAAGAGCAGCGAGGCTTTTATCGACAAAATACTCTTTCATTATACCGTTTTCAGAGGCAATGATGATACGTTGCTTACCACGAAGCGGCTTGCCGAAACTGACGATACCGTCGATCTCCGCGATAAGTGCGATCTCTTTAGGACGACGTGCTTCAAAAAGCTCTGATACACGAGGAAGACCCCCGGTAATATCGCGTGATTTCTGGAGCGCTTTCGGTGTTTTGGCCAGGATATCTGCCACCTTAACTGCCGAGTTGTTCTGTGCATAAACCGCTGTTTTAGGGCTGATAGCATAACGGATGATCTCGCCGTCATCGGTTGCAAGAACGATCGTCGGTTTATACTCTGACACGATGTGCTCGTTGACCATCAGACGTGTCTTTCCGGTCAGCTCATCAAACTGCTCTGATGCTGTTACACCCGGAATAATATCTTCAAATGTCACCGTACCGTTTGCTTCCGAAATGATCGGGTTTGAATACGGGTCCCACTCGGCGATCACGACGGATTCATCCGTTGCAGGGTGTGCCAGTATCGAATCAGCTTCAACAACGGCATCATCATTAATGTCAACGATAGAACCGCGGGCGATATAGTGACGGATCGCTTCACGGTCATCACTGTCGACGACAACGGCAAACAGACCTTTTTCTGTCACCGTATAACCTTTTGTGATCTCGTTATAACGCTCAAGGTAATCGCCTTTAAGCAGGAAGTACTTAACAGTACCGGCCTCTTTTGCCTTGATCTTTTGCGTGATCGGAGCACCGTCTTTAACCATGATCTCGGAAGCGTACGGAATACGGTTTGGTACATTCCAGCCGTCTTTGATCTTTTCGACGATAGACTCATGTGCCATAACTTCTACACCGCTTTCGTACGGCAGGTAAAGTTTGCCTTCGATCTTTCCGCTGACACCGGCGATCTCGCCCGGTTTCGCCACTTCCAGTTTACGAAGTGTGTAGCGAGCGACATTTTTAGGGTTTTGCGCATCGGTTACCGTCACCATAATCTCGTCATGGATCGTCTGAATATCAAGCTTACCAGCAAACGGTGCTTTGATCTTCGGTTCGACCAGCAGTATCGCTGCATTACGGCGGTTCGCTACGATGGTCTTGCCCTCTTTCGACTTGTAGGTCTTCATATTATAATAACGGATGAAGCCCTCTTTGCCTGCAAAGATCTGACGCTCTTCACGCGTACTCGATGCCGTACCCCCGACGTGGAATGTACGAAGTGTCAACTGCGTACCCGGCTCACCGATCGACTGTGCGGCAACAATACCGATTGCCTCACCTTTTCGTACCATATGACCGGTACCGAGGTTCAACCCGTAACAGAGTGCACAGACGCCGTGCTCAGATTTACACGTTGTCGGTGTTCTTATATGTGCCGATTTGATACCGGCTTCACTCATTTTGGATGCTGCGATCTCATCGATAAGCGTTCCCTCCGGATAGAGGATCTCATTAGTGATCGGATCGATCGCGTCTTCGGCAAGAACACGTCCGTAAACGCGGTCTTCAAGCGGCTCGATCATCACGTTACCGTCAGAGATCTCGGTGATCTCAATACCCTCGTGCGTCCCACAATCGTGTTCGACAATCTTGACATTCTGCGCAACATCGACCAGTTTACGCGTCAAATAACCCGCATTCGCTGTCTTTAGAGCGGTATCCGCAAGACCTTTACGCGCACCGTGGGTTGAAATAAAGTACTCAAGAACGTTCAGACCCTCTTTAAAGTTCGAGATGATCGGCGTCTCAATAATATCCCCGCTCGGTTTCGCCATCAGACCACGCATACCCGCAAGCTGACGGATCTGTGCAGCCGAACCACGAGCACCCGAGTCTGCCATCATGTGAATCGAGTTGAAACCGGCTTTATCATTTTGAACCAGATCCATCATCTGACCCGCAACCGTGTTGTTGGTATCTGACCAGACGTCGATAATCTTGTTGTAACGTTCCTGCTCCGTCAAAAGTCCGGCTTCGAACTGTTTCTGGATATCACGAACCTTGTTCTTAGACTCGACGATCAGCTGTTTTTTCTCTGTAGGGATAATGATATCCGCAATAGAGATCGATACACCCGCTTCTGTCGCCTGTTTGAAACCGAGATTTTTCAGACGGTCCAAGAAGCCTGCCGTAACCGAAATACCGCCATGCTTTTGAACATAATCAGCCAAGGCATTGATCGCTTTTTTCTTCATGATCTGATTCCAGAGATCGATTGGGACGAAGTCCGGCAGAATCTCTTTAAGCAGCATACGGCCCGCAGTCGTATGGATCATACGGCCATCGACTTTTGTACGCACTTTGGCGTGGATGTCAAGAGAACCTGTCTCAAGCGCAATCTTGATCTCGTCAACATTGGCAAAGAGTTTGTTCGAACCTTTAACACCGTTTTTCTCCAAGGTAATATAGTAAAGACCAAGGACCATATCCTGAGAAGGCGTTGCTATCGCTTTACCCGATGCAGGAAGCAGGATGTTCATCGATGCCAGCATCAGGACCTTGGCTTCGGCAATCGCTTCGGCTGAAAGCGGGATGTGAACTGCCATCTGGTCACCGTCGAAGTCGGCATTGAAGGCCGCACAGACGAGCGGGTGAAGCTGGATCGCTTTACCGTCGATCAGTTTCGGGTGGAACGCCTGGATCGACAGCTTGTGAAGCGTCGGTGCACGGTTTAACAGAATCGGGTAGCCGTCAACGATCTCGCTCAGACACTCCCAGACCTCATTGGTCTGGTCCTCGATCATCTTCTTGGCCGCTTTGACCGTTGTCGCGTAGCCTTTATCTTCAAGCTTGGCGATCAAGTGCGGTTTGAAGAGCTCAAGTGCCATCTTCTTAGGAAGACCACACTGGTCCATTCTCAGGCTTGGCCCGACAACGATGACCGAACGCCCGGAGAAGTCAACACGCTTACCGAGAAGGTTCTGACGGAAACGTCCCTGCTTACCTTTGATAATCTCTGAAAGAGATTTCAACGGGCGCTTATTGGCACCTTTAACCGCATTTGCACGACGGCCGTTGTCAAAAAGTGCATCAACCGACTCCTGGAGCATACGTTTCTCATTACGGACAATGATCTCCGGTGCTTCAAGCTCGATAAGACGCTTAAGACGCTGGTTACGGTTGATAACACGGCGGTAGAGGTCATTCACGTCAGAAACGGCGAACTTGCCGCCGTCAAGGCTTACCAACGGGCGAAGATCCGGCGGAAGGACAGGCAACGCAGTCAGCATCATCCATGCCGGATTGTTTCCGGAGTTAAGAAATGATTCGATGACTTTAAGACGCTTGACCAGTGTCTTGGTCTTGGCGACCGATTTTGT
Organism: uncultured Campylobacterales bacterium; assembly: GCA_964575205.1. Taxonomy (GTDB): domain Bacteria; phylum Campylobacterota; class Campylobacteria; order Campylobacterales; family Sulfurimonadaceae; genus Sulfonitrofixus. The sequence goes on from CAZNQJ010000024.1 coordinate 8,320, forward strand.
ATTCTCCATCTCCTCTTTAAGCTGGGAAAAGATCTCTACAAGATCGATATCGTCAAGCATCTTGCGGATTGCTTCACCGCCCATCTCCGCTTCAAAACCTGTTTCGGAGTAACGGGACATCAATACACGGTACTGCTCTTCATTGAGGACATCATATTTAACAACCGGTGAGGACTCCTCGCCATCATAGAACGCTTCACCAGCCTGTCTTACGATATACGCTTCATAATAGAGTACACGTTCAAGGTCTTTCATCTTGACCCCGAGCAGGGTCCCGATTCGAGACGGCAGTGAACTGACATACCAGATGTGTGCTACCGGCGTAACAAGATCGATGTGTCCCATACGGGTACGGCGCACTTTAGTCGTAGTAACTTCAACACCACACTTCTCACAGACCACACCCTTGTAACGCATCTTTTTGTATTTTCCGCAAAGACACTCATAGTCACGTACCGGTCCGAAGATCTTCGCGCAGAACAGGCCGTCGCGTTCCGGCTTCAGGGTACGGTAGTTGATCGTCTCCGGTTTTTTAACTTCACCATGACTCCAGGAGAGTATTTTCTCCGGACTAGCCAAACGGAATTGAAGCTGTTTAATGTCTTTAGGACGGTTATCTTCCGTTACTTCAATAGGTACTAATTTACTCATCGTCTTCCACCTCGTCAAAAATCTCTATGTCAAGTGCAAGTGCTTGCAACTCTTTCGTCAATACAAATAGGGTCTCAGGAATTCCTGATGCAGGAACCGGTTCGCCTCTTGTCAATGCTTTGTACGCGCTTACGCGGCCTTCAACATCATCTGATTTGATAGTAAGCATCTCTTTAAGGACAGCTGATGCGCCGTACGCTTCAAGAGCCCAAACCTCCATCTCTCCGAATCTCTGTCCACCGAAGAGCGCTTTACCGCCGACCGGCTGCTGTGTAACAAGCGAGTAAGGTCCAGTTGAACGGGCGTGAACTTTCTCATCAACCAGGTGGTGTAGTTTGAGAATGTACATGTACCCAACGTTGACACGCTCTTTGATCTGCTGACCGGTCTTACCGTCGAACAGAACCGTTTTTCCGTCTGCATCAAGTTTTGCAAGTGTGAACAGTTTTTCAAACTCTTCTGTGTTGACACCTTCGAAGATCGGTGATGCGAACTTGACACCTTTCGCCCAATCTCGGGCAAAAGTAAGAAGGTCATCGTCAGACATCTTGCCGATCACTTCAGCCGCGTTCATGAAACGCGCCACATTGGCGATCTCAGTCAGCTTGGCACGAAGCTGCGCGATGAAATCAGCCTGCTTCGCATTAAAGATATCCTGGATCTGGTGGCCGAGTTCACGGCCCGCCATACCAAGGTGCATCTCAAGGATCTGTCCGATATTCATACGCGAAGGTACACCCAGCGGGTTCAGACAGACGTCCACAGCGCGGCCGTCAGCCATATACGGCATATCGACTTCAGGAACGATAATAGAGACGATACCCTTGTTACCGTGGCGACCTGCCATCTTGTCCCCGACTTTCAGTTTACGCTTCGTCGCAATGTAGATCTTGACAAACTTGGTCACGCCGTTTGGCAGGATGTCATCTTTTTCCAGGATAGAGAGCTTCTCTTCGTGTTCGTCACGGAAGGTCTTCTTCTGTTTCTGGAAATGGTTTTTGGTCATGTTGTACTGGTTCTGCACATCTTCAGAGAACGATTTGACAACGTTGTTCATCGCGAAACGGTTGACGTTTGCAAGGTCCTCTGCTTTGATGCCATCGCCCGCCTGGTACTCGACACCGTTGACCGTTACATCAGCCAGCAGTACCGCTTTTGTCAGGATCGACTCGATACGGATCATCTCCTCTTTGTCGATCATCAACAGGCGGTCGTAATGCTCGCGTTCGAGCTCATCACGTTCCTGCTTCTCAAGCTCCAGCGCACGAGGATCTTTGTCGTAGCCTTTCTTGGTAAAGATCTTGATATCGACGACGACACCTTCCATAGATGGCGGACAGTAGAGTGAC